>JAUVQS010000096.1 GCA_030598025.1 Acidimicrobiia bacterium
CCCCTCTGGGTTCGCTGTGCTCACCCATCTCCCCCGCGCGGCGGGGGAGAACGTATAGGGGTGACGGCAGTACTGCTTTTTACGTCCTCTCCCACGGAGGGGGGGAGGTGGCTGAGGAGTGAAGCGACGAGGTCGGAGGGGGCAGCGACCACCTATCCGCGCGTCTTCATAGCACTGCGCGGAAAATCTGAATCAGTCCTCTTCCTCGGCCTTCGCCCAGAGGTCGCGCATGATTGGAGACCTCTCGAGCAGCTCGTCGAGCGGGCCGCGATCCACGATTCGTCCACCATCCATCAAGAGGATCTGGTCGGCTCGCTGAAGTGCCACCCGGCGGTGTGAAACCACCAGGCAGGTAACCTCACGCCGCTCGAAGAGGCGCTCCCATAACTCGGCCTCCGTCTCGAGGTCCAATGCAGACGAGAGGTCGTCGAAGACCAACAACTCCGCCTCGGTGGCGAACATCCGCGCCGCCGCGGAACGCTGTAGCTGTCCACCCGACAGCTTCATGCCTCGCGCGCCGACCCTCGTCTCCAATCCGTCCTCCAGTCGCTCGAGATCCGGGTCCAGCACCGCCAGCGCGACTGCCTCGCGCAGCCGCTCGCGCGTTACCCGCTGCCCCAGGGCGATGTTGTCGGCCAGGGTGTCGGAGAACAACCTGGGCACTTGAGGCGTATACGCCGACCGAGGGGGTATCAAGAACGAGGCCGGATCATCGATCTCGTCTCCGTTCCAGCTGATCGATCCCTCGAACGGAACCAATCCGAGGAGAGCTCGCAACAGACTCGTTTTACCGGAACCGATCTTGCCGGTGATGATCGTGAAGCTGTTGCGGTCAATGCCGAAGGAGATGTCCGTGATGCCGTCGTCAGAATCCGGGTATCGGAAGGTGAGATCCTGCACATCGAGTCGACGCAATCTGTCTCCCGGGGCCAGTCGCACCGGGGGAAGGTCTGGCACATCACCGGAGAGCGGAACCCTGGTCCTGTCCATGAGTGCCTCATCGGGCGCGTCGACGGCCAAGCGCCTGACCCGCTCGAAGGCAACGCCGGTCCTCCGGTGTTGGACGATGATGTCGCCGGCAAAGGCCGTATACCCGGTCAGGCGCGGGAGATAGGTCAGGAAGACCGCCAGGTCGCCAACGCTGAATGCCCCGTCCCGGATGGCACCGGCCGCCACGATCAGCACTAGTGCCGTGCCGATCGTTGCCATGTTGGTGTTGATCGACCGCAGCAACTCCGTGAGGAAGGTATCGCGCAGGGCGGCGGTCCGGCGGGTCTCGTTGAGGTTCCGAAACTCACGCAGCAGTGCCTCCTCGGCGTGCGCCAGCTTCACCGCTTGCACCGCACCGAACGTCTCGCCGACGAAGCCCGTCACGTTCTCAGTCGCGGTTCGCATCGTCCGACGCCTGCTTCTGATCTGGGGGCTGAGCGACTGCGTCAGCACTCCGGTGAGCAGAAGCGGGATCAAGATGAGGCCGGTCAGGCCGGCGTCGATTTGTGACATGACGAATACGGAACCGCCGCCAAACACGAGGAGCCCGCCAAGATCGACGAAGTTCTCGGCATACTCGAGAAGGTCGTCCACGTCGTCCCGGAACGTCGAAACCGCCTGGGACGGGTCGACTTCCATCGTGCGCGAACCTGGAGCCTCCAGCAGCCAGCGGAGCAGGTTCCTGCGCAGTTGGAGGGCCTGATCATTCCAGTAGGTGATCCAGGCGATATCTCCTAGCCAGAGCACACCATTGCGTCCCAGCGCCAGAGCCGAGAAGACGATGACCGGGGTCCAGGCATTCGAGCCGGCCGGGCCGGATCCTGCCAGGCGATCGAAAACCTCGCCGATGAGCAGTCCGAAGGCAACCGGCATGGAGTGAACGATCGTCCACAGGATGGCGCTGATTGCGAACAAGAAAGGCCGGTATCGGATCATCTCCCAGGCAAGTCGGAGCGTGCTCATCGGACACCCTTCGGTTCAGTGCGGCCTTTCCACCGGGCTCCGCGGTCGAGCATGTGGCTTCGCTCGCCTGCGGCCAACAACTGGGCATACCGGCTGTCCGGGTCGGCAGCCAGGGAAGACCTCGGCCCGTGCTCGGTGATGGCGCCATCGTCGACCACCATGATCTCGTCTGCGCGTTGCACTGTGTCGAGACGGTGAGCGACGATGACCACCGTTCGTCCCTGAAACAGTCGCTCGGTTGCCTGAGAAAGCATGGATTCGGTGGCCGGATCGAGTCGCGAGGATGGCTCGTCGAGGATGACCAGCCCGGGATCCTGCAAGAACACTCGGGCGAACGCCAACAGCTGGGACTCGCCGGCGGAGAGGCCGGCACCTGCGGGTCCGAGAACTGTCTCGAGTCCAAGTGAACCGATCCACTCACCAAGTCCGGCGGCGTCGAGGGTGGCGAGAATCTCAGTATCAGAGCGAGCCTGATCGAAGAAGGTCAGGTTGTCGCGCACCGAGGCGCGGAACAGCTGCACGTCTTGCGTCACTACCCCGACCCGTCTTCTCAGTGAAGTGGCGGCGACCGATTCAAGCTCGACACCGGACAGCGCAACGGTTCCGTCGGTCGGGTCATACAGGCGTGAGATGAGTCGGGTGATGGTGGTCTTGCCGCCACCGGTACGGCCGAGCAATCCAAGGATGCGCCCCGGGCCGAGCTCGAATGAGACATCGTGAAGCACCGGTCGCCGTTCGTAGGCGAATGAAACGTTGTCGAAAGATATCGAGAGGGGGCCTTCCGGGAGCAGAGCTGATCCGGATTCGTCGAGAGCGCTCGTCAGGTTGCGCAGCGCGTCGATGCGAATGATGCCACCGGCCGCCTTCTGAAGGTCCTGGAACTCCTGGGCGACCTGTTCGATCGGCGTTCGAACGAGTTGCACGTACTGAACGATGAGGTAGGCGGTGCCGATGGTGACCTCTCCCCGGAGCACCAGCCAAACACCGATGCCGAGGGCGATCGCGTCTCCCGACCAGAAGGCGATGTTCGAAGCCACCCAGAAGATGGTTCGCTTCTTCCACGCCGCGGTGGTTCGGTAGAAGAAATCGCGCATCACACCGACGAAGCGGAGCATCATGAATCGACCGGCCCCGTTGGCGCGGATGTCGTCGATGCCGGCCAGACGCTCTTCGATGAAACCGTAGAGCCGGGCGGAGACTTCTCGTTCCTCCTCCGATGCCTCGACTGCGAGATGGCGCATTCGCAGGATCAGTATGAGTACGGCGGCCACGTAGACGGAGATGGCCAGGCCGATCCGCCAGTCGGTGATCCAGGACACGATCAGTACGCCGAGGAGCAGAAGCCCGCTGCCGAGAAGGCGCACGACGAACCTCGAGAGAAAATTGGCGACGGCAGTGACGTCCCCGTCGATCCGCTCAATCATCTCGCCCGGCGTCGTGTCGTTGTGATAGCCCATGTCGAGGCCGAGAAGATGCTCGGTCAGATCCACTCGAAGTTCGTTGGTGGCGCTCCAGCCGATGTCGGCACCGAGGTAGGTGGCGCCTGCGGAGAGAAACTGGTTCACGACTCCGGCCACCAGGTAGGCAATGCCGGCTCCGACGAGTCCGGCGATTGCCGCACCGGTCAGGGCCGAGTCAATGAATTGTCGCAGGATGAGCGGAACGGCAATCTGAAGGCCGATGGAACTGAGCAGGGCCGCGCTGAGCAGCCCGACCCGCCCGGCCTGGGGCCGGAGATATCGGACGAGCGTCCGTCGGTAGTTGGGTGCTGTCACTTCAGATTCTCCAAGAAGGCCGTTTTCGCGCGGGGATCGCGGCCTATAGACCGCGATCCCCGCGCGAAAACGATCTGGTGTGCGGGATCTCGGTCGGGCAGCCCTGAAACCTACCGGAGCGGCGAGGGGAGCGCGGTGGAATTATCCAAGCGGGAGCCAGTCGGACAACCACTCTTCGGTGCGGTCCCACATCTGGTCGGCCAGATCGGCGTCCGCAGCGAGGTCGCTGATTCGCTTCTCGGTCCGCTTGCCGTAGTAGCGGCCACTCACACCATCGAGCTCCGGGCTCGTGGCTGCCCAAATTGAGGTGTCGGCACCCTCCTCAATGGACTGACCCTTGTTAGCGAACATCCTTCGCAACGGAAGCGGCAGATCCCGCCAGATCTCACTCGCCACGAGACCCGGATGCACGATGTGCACATCAACGCCGGTTCCTTCGAACCGCTGCGCCCACCGACGGGCGTCCAGAATGTTGGCGAGTTTTGAGGTTCGATACTCGGGATTACCGAGCGGCGATGACGTCCGTCTCTGGAGCCGTCGCCACTTGATGCTCTTCACGTTGTGATGCACCGATGATGAAACGACGATCAACCGGGCGGGCGAGGATTCGATCAGGAGGGGCTCCAGCCATCTGGTCAGGAGGTGGTGGCCCAGGTGATTGGTCCCGAAAGCGAGTTCGAACCCTTCTGGCGTGATGCCCTTGGTTCCACCGACGCCGGCGTTGTTGATCAGCACATTGAGGGGCTGGCGGAGAGAGAGAAACTCCTCGGCAGCTTCCATCACTGAGGATGGTGAGGCAAGGTCGATCTGCAGAAACCGAGCCGTCCCGCCACCTGCGGCGATCTCCTCGATGACCTGTCGAGTCTTGTGCTCCGACCGTCCGGCGAGTGTTAGAACGGCTCCACGTTCGGCGAGATCGCGGGCCGTGGCCTTTCCGATGCCGGCACTGGCGCCCGTAATCAGTACGTGTTTGCCGGAGATGTCCCAGTCGGCCAGAAGCACTCCCTTCAGTCGGTGAAATCGACCGGATCGAGGCGGCGGCGATCGACGGTGACCTCAAACACATCCCCTCGGAAGTAATGGCCCGCCGGGTCGAAGTTCTGCCGTTCGCGACGAACCGCGCTCATGTCGATGTCGGCGGCCACGAGCCGCTCTTCCCCTGCGACGGGTTCCTGGATCCAGGCGCCGTTTGGACCGGCGATGGCAGATCCCCCGTTGTAGAAGGACGCCTCTCCATCGGCGAGAGCCGCTTCTCGGAGTGGGAAGTCGGCAGCGATGTCGGCCGGACGGAGCAATGCGCCGGCCGACAGCACGAAGCATCGGCCCTCTTTGGCGATGAAGCGCGTGATGTCCTCGGTCAACCCGACCGATCCAGGCCAGGCCGCCACGTGCAGGTCCATTCCTTGCGCGTACAGAGCGTGACGGGCCGTCGGCACCCAGTTCTCCCAGCAGTTCAAACCGCCAACCCTGGCTCGCCCGAGATCGTGAACCCGAAGACCGTGCCCGTCGCCCGTTCCCCACACCAGTCGCTCCTCGTAGGTCGGCATCAGCTTCCTGTGCGCTGAAACGATTCCGTTCGACGGGTCAATCCCGACCAGCGTTGCGTACACGGTTCCCCTGCTGGCCGAACGCTCGGTGACACCCAGATAGGTGAAGACGCCGGTTTCAGCGACGGTCCCGATGATCGAGCGGAGTTCGGGTCCGTCGAGGGCAACGGCGGCCTCGAGATAGAACGCATAGGCCGCCTTCTGGTCCTCGTCTTCCCATTGGGCGCCGTCCGTTCGCGCGACCCAGAACGGATAGCCGGACAGGAACGTCTCCCCGAAGGCGACCAGGTCGACGCCGTCGTCGGCTGCCTTGTGGATCCATTCGATGATTCGGTTGGTGGTGGCTTCGCTGTTACCCCAGACCGGGGCGGTTTGAGCTGCTGCAATGCGCATGGGGGGACCATACCGCCCGCCGGCTCCGCCGGCGGGATCGAGTTCCTTCGGAACTCTGCCCGGCGACTTCATCGGCAGGATCGTGCGTTTTCCGGCCAATCCTGCACACAGGAGGTCGACCCGCAGGTTGTCGTGTGCAGGATCGTGCGTTTTCCGGCCAATCCTGCACACAGGAGGTCGACCCGCAGGTTGTCGTGTGCAGGATCGTGCGTTTTCCGGCCAATCCTGCACACAGGCCCGGTATTCAGCTTCGGATCAGTGTGAGAAGCAATACGGTTGGCTCGAGCGCGAGCACTGAATGGGGGAGGTGGGCCTGCATGTGGACCCAGGCGCCGGGTTCCGCGGTCATTGTTTCGTCGCCGAGTTCCAGGCGGGCACGCCCGCTGATGATCTGGAGGACCGCCGGCCGCGCCGCGGTGTGCTCGGTCAGTTCTTGATCGGTATCGAAGCCGAACAACA
>JAUVQS010000076.1 GCA_030598025.1 Acidimicrobiia bacterium
ATCGTGTAGCCGTGTTGAAAGCTATCTCCGGCAAAGAGATCCCCAATCTGATGCAGGTCGATTCTCCCCGGAACCTCTATGACCGTCCCGACAATTTGTTTGTAGCCGGGTTCATTGGTTCACCTTCGATGAATTTCGTGTTGGGTACGGTCGTTTCCGAGGGTGGCTCGACATTTGTGACCTGGCCTGGTGTCCGACTACGTGTCGATCAAGTCACACTGGACGCCCGACCCGATCTGGCCAACTACGCCGACACAGAAATCGTGATCGGATTACGTCCGGAGGCATTCGAGGTCAAGGCGGCGATGTCGAGCGAGTTCGATTCTCAGCGATTGATGAATGTCACTGTTGATCTGGTGGAGCAGTTGGGTTCTGAGGCCTACATTCATTTCGAGCAGCAGATTCCACCGGTGATCACTCCAGATATTCAGGAACTGCTGGCCGACCAGGGCGCAGACGCCTCAAGTCTTGGCGATACCACAGCCTTTACGGCACGGATCAACCCCGACTTCGCTCCAAAGAGCGGCGATCAGACCGAGTTGGTGGTCGACACGACGAGGCTTCACTTCTTCGACAAGGAAACCGGCTCCGCCATCTGGTAGCAGTTACGTCTGCAACACCTTGAACGATTCGGCGAGGCCGAATCCCTCGGGCTGTGACTGGCGGCGCGCCCATGCCTCAATACGGGAACGGAAGGCTTCGCTTTCCGCTTCGCTCCGGTGAGCATCTCCCATAGTGGTGACGCCCTGTGACGAGTGTGAAAGCAGTGCCTCGATCTTGATATCGAAGGTGTCCGTGATATCGACCCAGTGGTCCGCTTCGTCCGCACTCCAGAGGTAGATCCACTCCGGACGATGTTTGTCGATGTCACCGACCAGCTGATCGGGAAAGAACAGGTGATCGCGTGCCGCGACGATGCCATCGATAGCGGCCAGTCCCGTGACCCGATGATCCGGGTGAAGCTGATACCGCTGCCAGGGATCGTGGGTGAGCACCACGTCGGGTCGGACTCTTCTAATCCACAAACAAATCTCTTCGCGCAGCGCCATCGAGTACTCGAGTTCTCCATCGGTGTGACCGAGCATTATCGAGGCCCCCGCTCCCAGGACATCCGCGGCCGCGTGCTGTTCTTTCTTCCGCTGATCGACCAATACCTGGTGGTCGATCCCCGGACTCCAGGTGCCCTTTGAACCGTCGGTGACGATAAGCATCGTGATCTTGCACCCGGCGGCGGCCCATCCGGCCAGGGTTCCTCCGGCACCAAACTCAGCATCGTCCGGGTGGGCACCGATCGTCAAAGCGCTGGCCGGAACGGCGGTTGGTCGCCCGCTTCTGCCTGCTTCTGCGTACATACCGCTCTTCATGGTCCGGGAGCCTACCGGCCGACGGTGGAGCTGAGCCAGGAACCACGCGAATGTCGAACGGCCGTCTCGTAGTCCGAGGGAGCGTCGAGATCCAGCAGAAATCCGGTGGTAGTCATAATCCGAAGTGGATGCCGGCGCACCCCGGCCAGATGACGATGAAACGAGCCGGGACCGTACGCAAACGATGGAGGCCGGCCGCAACCGGCGAAGACGCTCGTGCCGCCATCGTGTGACGGAGCCAGCAGGTGCCCGTTGCGGGGTATCGCAGTCCAGGCGGTGCGCACCTCTTCAGGTGTCACGAGGGGGAGATCGGCGTGCACGATCATCCATCTTCTACCCTCGGCTGCCTCGACGACACTTGTGGCGGCAGCGTTGAGGCCACCGTCGGAGGATTGCTCGGAGATGACTCCGGCGCCGTGAGCTCTGGCCCACTCAGCCACCTCTTCGTCACCGGTCACGACCCAGGCCTTACCAACGGCCCTGGATACGGCTTCGACGGTGTGTGCAGCGACTGCTCTTCCTAGAGACTCCCGCTGTTCGGCGTCGAACCACGTCGCCAACCTCGCTTTGGCGAGGCCGAAGGGCTTCAGTGGGATTGCCGCGATCTCCATGCCCCGGAGGTTAGATCGGAGAGAGCCGTTCCGAGTTTGATTCTCAGAGGGCCCACGCTTCCTGGACTATTCATGGCGCCTCCGGGGTTGGAGAGAGTCGGAACCAACGAGAGGAACGACGATGGCACGCGCGATGTGGAACGGAGTGGTGCTGGCCGAGAGCGACGAGACGGTTGTCGTAGAAGGCAACCACTATTTTCCACCAGAGTCCATCGATATGGACTACTTCCGGCAGTCCGCCGGGCATTCAACGTGTCCATGGAAAGGTCGCGCAAGCTACTACGACGTGATCGTCAACGGCCAGGTCAATCCCGGCGCCGCCTGGTTCTACCCTGATCCGAAGCATGCAGCACGCCAGATCGGCGGGTACATCGCTTTCTGGAGAGGTGTCCGCGTGGACGGCTGACGCTGCCGTTCTGCTTCTGGCGCCGGCCGCGGGCGGACTCTGCCACAAAGTGGCGCAGGAAGGGTTTCGGCCTACGCTTGGCGCCAACCAAGGAGGGCCATGACTGCCAGTGGGGGCTCGGACCAGACTGTTCCTGGACGTCAAACAAAGATTATCGCAACACTCGGGCCGGCCGTGGCCTCGGCCAAGGCGATTTCGGCGCTGGTCGCAGCAGGCATGGACGTGGCGCGTCTGAATTTCTCGCACGGGGACCACGACGGCCATCGTGCCTTTTTGGATTGGGTAAGGGCCGCCTCTGACGAGTACGGGCGACCGGTCGCCGTGTTGCAGGACATTCAGGGCCCGAAGTTGCGCGTCGGGCGGTTTCCGGGTGGAGCCGTTGAGTTAGCAGAAGGTTCGGAGGTCTTGCTGGTCAAGGGCGACGAAGAAGGTTCTCCGGGATCGATTCCCATTGACTACCCCTACCTGTTCGATGATGTTGAGGTCGGCGAGCCGGTGCTCCTAGCCGACGGTCTGATCCGGTTGGAAGTTTTCGAGCGTCTATCCGGCGGTTTGCGGTCCCGCGTAATCGAGGGAGGAGTTCTCTTCAGTCACAAAGGAGTCGCCTTCCCCGAGACGAGGCTGCAAGTGCCGGTCGTGACCGAGAAGGATCGCTCCGATCTGGCTTGCGGACGCGAGCTGGGCGTCGATTACGTAGCGGCTTCTTTCGTGCGCTCGGCGGCCGACATTGCTGAGGTGGCTTCACTGGTCGAGCCGGGAACACCGGTCATCGCCAAAATCGAACTCGCCGCCGCCTTGGACAATCTCGACGAGATCCTCCTGTCCGCTCAGGGGGCGCTGGTGGCCAGGGGAGACCTCGGGGTTCAACTCCCTTTGCAGCGAATCCCGCTGATTCAGCAGGACGTTCTGCGAAGGACCAACAGAGCGGGAGTCATTTCAATCACGGCCACTGAGATGCTGGAGTCGATGACGGATTCACCCCGTCCGACGAGAGCGGAGGTGACCGATGTCGCCTCAGCGATAATCGCCGGAACCGACGCCGTGATGCTGTCGGCCGAGACGGCAATTGGGCGCTATCCCGTACGCACCGTTGAAATGATGGATGCCATTTGCCGTGAAGTCGAGTCGGGGCTTCGGGAGTCAGAAGGTGTCGTGGATATTGCATTCCTCGAGAGCAATCCAACGTTCCCCAGCGCAACCGCCAAGGCGGCTGTCGACACTGCCTCCAATCTCAAACTGAAGACGATCGCCGCCTTCTCCGAGTCGGGGAATACCGCCTTGTTGCTGAGCAAATACCGACCGCATGCCAGGATCATCGCCTTCTCACCAAACGCGGTCACCCGGAGTCGGATGGCACTGATGTGGGGGGTGACTCCCGTAGCCGCCGATCGTCGCGATTCCACCGACTTGATGATCGCCTGGGCCGAGAAGCACCTCGAAAAAGCGGGTTTCTGCGTTGAAGGGGAAGGCGTTGTGGTTGTGGCCGGAACTCCACCGAATCAGCAGGCCTCAACCAACCTGATGAAACTGCACGTGATCGGCGAGCGGCTCAGGCGGCGACCTCGGCAACGTTAGACTGCCCCGACCGATTCGAGGAGCGTTCGTTGGGCCAGAAGATCGAGATCACGAGTGCCGTCACCGTTGGCGACGTGGCCGTATTCGACACCGACCGCACTCTGAGCGGTCAGGATGGAGAGCGATACCGATCGGTGGACGAAACCGAAGCAAAGACGACCTATCCCGCCGGAGTGGCGAAGCGGTTGTTGTCGGCCGATGAGGCCGTTCGCAGCGTGTACGTGACGTCGAACGTCGTCTCGGTTGATCGCGAAGGCGGTTGGAACGAAACGGCCCTGGACGAAGCCGGCGAACTGATCAGAAGCTTCTTTCTGTTTTATTGAGCCTTCAGCCATTAGCTAGAGGCGGATTGCGGATTGCGGATTGCGGACCGCGGGCTTCGGACTGCGTCCCATTACGGCATCGTCGTGGTTGTCGTCGGCGTGGTGGTGCTGGTCGTGGGCGGCACTGTGGTCGTTGTCGTTTCCGGTAGGGGGCACTCTTCTCCGGTGTATTCCTCGTGATCCTCGGGGAGCAGGCACGAGTGCACCTCGATTTCGCGAGGTTGCGGCTTGTATCGCACCAGCCAGGATTCTTCGTCCACCGTTCCATCCGACTCGGTTATCACGCGGGTAACCGTCACCGACCATCCGACCCGGCCCTCGACGCTGACGACCTCGGTGTCCGGGGTCAGTTCATTGTTGGCGATGTATTCGGTCGTGGGATCGGTGAAGTTGAAACGACCAGACACGCTTCCTTCGACTGTTCGGCCACCGTTGTCGCCAAAGAACTTCACCGTGATTGTGGTGTCGTCGTATTCCGTCTTGATGAGCACGGCGGCGTCCGTGTCGTTCCTGAACTCCAGGTTGGGAAGTGGCCACGAGATCGTTGCCTCGATGCCCTCCGGATAGCGGGAGAAGTAGTAGCTGTGAGGTGTGTGAGTCACGTCGTCGTAGCCGCCCCAGAAGACCGCGTTGTAGAAGGTGGTGGCGAACTGACTAACACCGCCACCAACGGTGTCCACGATCTTTCCGCCGATGATCGTTCCGGCCGGCTTGAATCCACGATCGGTGGTGCGCTGCCCGACATGCTCGTTGAGTGAGAACGATTCTCCCGGCAACACGATCGAGCCATTCACGAAATCGGCGAAGAGTTGAATGTTTTCGACCCGAAAAGCGCAGCAAGGATGGTTTGTGCTGGCTTTCGACACAAGGCCGGTGATGCCGAGCGACTCGAGTTCCTCAGTCGTGACGTCGGGGTCGGCCCCGTCCTCGAACGGCATCATCCCCCTACGGCTTACCGTGGCCGCAGCCTCCTCCAGAGCGATGACGGCCAGTTCCGGATCGATGATCGTTCCCGGTCTGCCGGGGACGAGGGTGACGCTGTCGTCTTCTTCTCCGATTTCGAGCCTGGCGTCGACTGGAGGCAGTTCCAACTGCTCCCGCAGAGGTTCGAGCTTCGTGGCGACACTCTCGGTCGAGAACCCGACGACCAGCATCGGTTGAGGTTCGAGCACGACTTCCGTCACGAACGCTCCGGCCAGATCCGAAACGGTGAAAGTGACTGCGATCTCAGGGTCGTCTCTGGAGAGGGTGACCGGGCCCGACAGCATCCTGGCTGCCAGTGCCACCGCAGCATCGATATGTGTGTCGGTGAGAGCGGCCGTGGTGTTTCTGGTAGGCAGCGTCTGTGGTGTTCGGGAAGTGGAGAGGAGCGACGCGAGCACAATTGCGGCCGAGGGTTGGCGGTCGACCACGGTGCCCGAGGTCGGATAATCGGCCACGGGACTGCCGTCGACCAGGAGGACGTCACCCGGGTACGGAAGGTCGGCGATTAGGTCCCTGTCCCATTCAGTGAGCACCTGATCGAGGGCATCGTTGTTGATTGACCCATCGATGGGCAGCGATATCGTCGAGAAGAGGTGTTGGAGCCACCAGCCAAACTGGCTGAAGATCGAGTCGGTACGACCGGTTTCCATTGCTGCCGCCAGCGCGGAGGCTTCGTCGAGATCGAAGCCGACTGTCGCAGGATCGAGGTCCACCGTCGACCCGGCGACGGTGAACGGGGCGGTTCGTTCTTTCAGCGAGTCTTCATACGCGCGCAGCGCGCTCGTGGCGGGTTCCTCACCGAGTCCGGAAAGGTCGATGCCGGCGACCACAACATTTCGCAGCACCTCGCCTGAATGCATGAAACGATCGACGCCAAAGGCTCCGACCACGACGAAGAAGAGTCCTGCGACGACGAGGACGGCGATGATCAGTGGGCGGCGAAATGAGGACGTTACGAATACCCCCGGAGACCCCGCCAGTCTAGTTGCACTGATTTCGTCCCCGGCCGCAGATACCATCACCGCGGTGATCGATTTCCCACAAGTTCAACCGGGCGACGACATTCGAGTGAGCGCTTCATCGTTCGTGTCGTATTGCGAATGCCCTGAACGTGCAGCCGCCCACTTCCGGGGGATTTATGGTCCCGACACCAGGGCTTCTTTCAGTGGTGGTCTGGCTCACCGTGTCTTCGCTCGTCACCTCGATCAAGGCGAGATCGAATCCGTTCAGTTTGAACAGGTTTGTCGAGAGGAAATCGGATCTTCGAACCTGAACTACAAAGTTGCGGCCCTTGGGCTGAAACCGAGTGCTCTCGGTCGGGTGATCGAAGAGGTTGGACTGCTGTACGAGAAATTCAAGCGGTTGCCCGCCGAAGGATATGAGGCATCCGAGGTCTTTTTTGAGATCGAACCGACCGCCGGCGTGTCTCTGGTAGGGAGAATCGATGCGGTATTTGACGAGGATTCAGGTTACAAACTGGTCGACTGGAAAACTGGAGCCCTCGGCGAGGTAGCCCTCCAACTGGGGTTCTACGCGATGCTGTGGGCCCTGGACAGGGGAGAGTTGCCCGGCGGCATCGAGGCGATCTCCGTGGCAACAGGGGAGCGCTACGCGGAAGTTCCGAGTCGCAGCGGCGTGCAAGAAACGGCAGAGAGAGTTGCCCGGATGATTGACGCGTTGCGTCTGGCGTGGGAGACGGGGTCCGACCTGGATAGGCGAGGTGGCCCGTGGTGCCGTTATTGCCCGGTGCTCGACGGCTGTCGCGAAGGTGCCGCGGCGGTTGAGGTATCCGGTTGAGTTGCCGGGACGGGTCGTCCGTCGGATCTTTGGCTCAGCGCAACTCTTCGATCTGTATCGCGAGAAACTGCCGATCTGTTTCCGTCACCGCGAGGTGGGCTGCTCGTTCGTAAGCGGCCTTAGCGGCGTCTCGATGTCCAA
>JAUVQS010000114.1 GCA_030598025.1 Acidimicrobiia bacterium
ATGGACGATCAACTCGCCCAGCAGGTAATCGAGACCGTCAAAGAGCGGGAGCATCAGGGCTACCACTATGAAGCAGCCGACGGATCCTTTGAATTACTGGTGCGGAAGCTCGCCGGATGGGAGCAGATATTCTTCGAGTTGGAGTCGTTCAGGGTATTCACGGAGCGGAGGGCCAACGAGGAGGTAGTCGCCGAGGCCACCGTCAAGGTGATCGTCGACGGAAAGCGGGTCGTCACCACCGGGGAAGGAGTCGGGCCGGTCCATGCTCTCGATCAGGCACTTCGAACAGCGCTGCGGGGCCGGTTCCCGCAAGTCACCGACCTGCGGCTCACCGACTACCGGGTACGAGTCCTCGACTCAGCAGATGGCACCGAGGCCTCGGTGAGGGTTCTTCTGGAGACCTCCGATCACGAGACGTCATGGGGAACGATCGGCGTTCATGAGAACGTCATCGAAGCGTCGTGGGAGGCTCTAACAGACGGACTGATCATCGGCTTGCTGCGCCACGCCGGCTGACGGATTCAACTCACCTCAGACCGCGGCGACCGAGCGAAAGGCTTCGACGCGAGGGTTCCCGGCGGCGGAGGTTCTCCAGACGGCTGCCAGGAGACGACGCGCGACGGGCTCCGTCCGGTGCTTCCGCAGGGGAGCAACGCCCGCCTCAGCTACGGCCTCCGGCAGCACCGCCCAACCGAAACCGAGGCCGACCATTTGTGTCAGAACGGCCGGGTTGGAGCTCTCGAGAATGATGTGGGGCGTCCAGCCTGCATCGACGAAGAACCGATCGATTACTCCACGCGTCCTGCTCGTACCGGGATACATGACCCAGTCGCCCGTGGCTGGGTCGCCATCCGGCGGGCCGTATAGATAGAGCGGTTCTTCCATGATCGCCTCAGATTCGAGGGAAGCCTCAGCAATCAGTCCCGTCACGTAAACGATGTCGTGTTCGAGCGTTCGCAAACCTTCGAGAAGCGGGGTCGACGGCGCGACGGTGAGTTCGAGATCAACATCCGGATGGCTGTCGCGAAAAGCGTGGATGGCGTCGGGCAGAACGTAGAGGCTGGCGGCATCGATCATTCCGACCCGGAGACGACCGTGCAAGGTATCCCCGGTGGCATGGAGATCAGAGCGGAGTTCATCCGTGGTATTGAGAATCACGCGGGCGAAGGCAACCGCCTGCCGGCCTTCGGCAGTGAGAACCCGGCGACGGCCGACTGCTTCGAAGAGCTGGACACCAAGACGCCGTTCCAGTTCGTGCATCGATTGCGACAGAGTCGGCTGGCTTATGCCAAGGCGATCTGCCGCATCCGTCCATTTCACTGATCGCGCAACTTCGGCCAGATAGGCGAGTTGGCGCAGCTGAATGCTGAGTTCCGAGGCTGCAATGTCCACAGTTTGATTATATAGGCACTACCTATGTGTCTGAGTGGTTTTATTGACTTGTCCGCACATAGCTGCCCTCCATATGCTGACACCGACATCTAGACCCCAGGAGCCCCTCGTAATGACCGCGCCTCTCGATATCGAACCGGCCGACGGAAGACTCGGCGTTCTGCTTCCTGGCATGGGAGCGGTAGCCACCACCTTCATCGCCGGCGTATTGGCGGGGCGCAGAGGCCTCACTCAACTGCACGGCTCGCTTACACAGTCGGGGCACATCCGGCTCGGCAAACGCACCGAACAACGCAACCCGTTGATCAAGGACTTCGCTCCCCTGGCAGTACTCGATGACCTGGTCTTCGGCGGCTGGGATCCCAGTCCGGAAAACGCCTACGCGGCGTCACTCACCGCCGGTGTGCTGGACGACCGGCAACTCGAGGCCATCAGGCCTGAGTTGGAGGCCATCGAGCCGATGACCGCCGTCTTCGACAAGGAGTATGTGCGTCTGCTCGACGGAACCCATGTCAAGCAAGGCGAGACGAAGATGGATCTCGCCCGGCAACTCATGGACGACATCGATCGCTTCAAGGTCGAGAACGACTGCGACCGCCTCGTGATGGTTTGGTGCGCGTCGACCGAGGTATACCGGGAACCCTCCGCAGTTCACGCCAGCCTGGCGGCGTTCGAGGAAGGACTGAAGAACAACGACCCGGAGATCGCCCCCAGTCAGATCTACGCCTATGCCGCACTGTCGATGGGTGTTCCCTACGCCAACGGCGCTCCGAACGTCACCGTCGACACCGATGCGCTGTTGGAGTTGGCCGAACGGGAACGCGTTCCGGTCAGCGGCAAGGACTACAAGACCGGCCAGACGCTGATCAAGACGATCCTTGCCCCCGGCCTCAAGGCTCGCATGCTGGGGGTCGACGGCTGGTTCTCCACCAACATCCTCGGCAACCGTGACGGCGAGGTGCTCGACGACCCGGGCAGCTTCCGCTCGAAAGAAGTCTCGAAGCTTGGAGCGCTCGAGCACATCTTCCAGCCTGATCAGTACCCGGAGCTCTACGGCGATCTCGACCACAAGGTGCGGATCAACTACTACCGGCCCCGCGGGGACAACAAAGAGGGCTGGGACAACATCGACATCTTCGGATGGATGGGCTATCCCATGCAGATCAAGGTCAACTTCCTGTGCCGGGACTCGATCCTCGCTGCTCCCCTGGTTCTCGACCTGGCCCTGCTGATGGACCTGGCTCAGCGGGCGGACAAGTGCGGAATCCAGGAGTGGCTGAGCTTCTATTACAAGAGCCCGCAGGTGCCGGAGGGACTCTACCCGGAGCACGACCTGTTCATCCAGCAGACCAAGTTGAAGAACACTCTGCGCCACTGGATGGGCGAGAAGCTAATCACCCACCTCGGCACCGAGTACTACGGCGAGTAACCGAGATCTCACGCCCCCAACCCGTTTTCGCGCGGCAATTCGGGGCTCTAACGTGAGGCTATGAACGAACGCCAGAGTTTTCACATGACGCCGGACGAGTTCCGGGCGGCAGGCAACGCGGCCGTTGAGTGGGTGGCGCGCTATCTCGAAGAAGTCGAGGACTATCCCGTGTTGTCCAGAGTCGAACCGGGTGCAGTGCGGGCTCAGCTGCCTCCAATGCCACCCGAGTCCGGCGAGCCGTTCGAGGCCATGCTGCGCGATCTCGACGAGATCATCATGCCGGGCATCACGCACTGGCAGTCGCCGAACTTCTTCGCCTATTTCAACGGCAACGCCTCGGCGCCGTCGATCCTCGGTGAGTTGATCTCGGCGGGGCTCGGCACCCAGGGCATGTTGTGGGCAACCAGTCCGGCCGCCACGGAACTCGAGACGCACGTCATGGACTGGCTGGCGGAGATGCTCGGCCTTCCTGAGGCCTTCCTGTCGACCGAATCGGGTGGCGGCGTGATCCAGGACACGGCCTCTTCGTCGACATTGGTGGCGATGCTCGCCGCCCGTGAGCGGGCGACCGGTTTCACAACCAATCAGACGGGAGAACTCGGCCACCTCACCGCCTACACCTCGAGCCAGGCGCACTCATCGGTCGAGAAAGCCATTCGCATCGCCGGCATCGGGTCCGAGAATCTCCGCCTGGTCGACGTCGACGCCGAGTACGCCATGCTGCCCGAGCACCTGGAACGGTTGATGCTCGAGGACGTTGCCGCCGGCCAGACTCCGGCGGTTGTGATCGCGACGGTCGGGACCACGTCATCGACGGCGATCGATCCGGTCGGGCGGGTGGGCGAGATTGCTCACCGGCACGGCGCCTGGTTCCATGTCGACGCGGCGCTGGCCGGCTCCGCCGCGATTCTGCCGGAGATGCGTTGGCTACACGATGGCGTCGAGCTGGCCGACAGCTACGTGGTCAACCCTCACAAGTGGCTATTCACGAACCTTGACTTCTCCGCGCTATTCGTTGCCGACCGGACGGCATTGATCAAGACGCTGTCCGTGCTGCCGGAGTATCTCCGCAACGAGGCCACCGAATCCGGCGCGGTGATCGACTATCGCGACTGGCAGGTAGGCCTCGGCCGCCGGTTCCGGGCGCTGAAGCTGTGGTTCGTGATCCGCCATTACGGGGTCGAGGGTTTGCAGTTCCACGTGCGCGAGCACCTCCGGCTCACACGGCTGCTCTCTTCCTGGGTCGACGAACACCCGGACTTCGAACTGGCTGCCCCGGTACCCGTCAACCTCGTATGTTTCCGGCACATCGGAGGCGACGAGGCGAATCAGAGAATTATGGACACGGTCAACGCATCCGGTGAAGCGTTCTTCACGCACACGAAACTCGACGGGAAGCTGACCCTGCGGATGGCGATTGGCCAGACCTACACAGAAGAACGGCACGTCCGCCACGCCTGGGACCTCATCACCAAAGCCGCTGCCACAGGCTGACTGGGATCCGAATGCAGCGGCTCGTGGTGGTTGGGACAAGTGGCTCGGGTAAGACCACAGTCGCCGGGCAACTGGCAGTCATCCTCGGTGTTCCCCACGTCGAACTCGACTCGCTGCACTGGGAAGCAGACTGGACCGAGGCCGATCCTGAGGTGTTACGCCAACGGGTCCGGACGGCGGTCCGTACCGAGGGCTGGGTGGTGGATGGCAACTACTCGCCGGTCCGGGATCTGATCTGGCCGAGCGCAGATACGCTCGTATGGCTCGACTATCGGCTGACCCGGGTCATGTGGCAGGTCACGACTCGGACCGCCCGGAGAATCGTCACGAGGGAGGAACTCTGGTCCGGAAACCGGGAAGGCCTCGGTGCGGCTTTCTCTCGCCGTTCGATCATCTGGTGGGCGTTGACCACCTATCGGAAGAATCAACGCCGATACACTGCACTGCTCGACGCACCGGAGACCGCCCACCTGGATTCGGTGCACCTTCGATCACCCCGAGAAACCGACCGGTGGCTCTCACAACTCAGCCGGTGACCGGGACGCTTGGTTTCCGCGCAGTGCTATGTATCACCCATAGACCATTGCACTGTGTGGAAAATCTGAGGAGCCTTGGAATACCCCACCCTGTATGGTATCCTCTCCTTGGTGTTCGAGAGTTTGTCGGCTGGTTTCTCCCCGAATTCCGGCTCGTCGAAGTCCCCCGACTTCACCCCTCTCCGGATAGGCTCGTACCCCGGACACCGACTCGAGAGATAGCGGCCCCAACCCCCCGGGGCC
>JAUVQS010000136.1 GCA_030598025.1 Acidimicrobiia bacterium
AGGGAGTTCGCTCCGGAGGACCGCGATGAGTACGAGAGTCTGGTTCTCGCTCTGTGGGCCCTTCCCCATCGCGAGGAGAAGTATCTGGCTCAGGGTATTGCCGTCAGTCACCGGCAATACATGGTCCCGGAGTCACTTCCGCTCTTTCGCAGGATGATCACCGAAGGGGCCTGGTGGGATTTTGTCGACGAGACCGCCACCCACATGGTGCGGTATCTCGTCATCAACCACGCCGACGGTACGTGGCCGACAGTGGACACCTGGATCGATGACGACGACTTGTGGTTGCGGCGATCGGCGATCATTTGCCAAGTCGGCGCCAAGGAGCACACCGACCCCGAGCGATTGTTCCGATTCTGCGAGCGGAGAGCATTCGAGGAGGAGTTCTTCATCAGGAAGGCCATCGGGTGGGCACTTCGTGAGTACGCCAAGACGGACGCCGACCTGGTTGCAGGTTTCGTCAATGAGCACAGGGAGGAATTGTCGGGGTTGTCCTTCCGCGAGGCCACCAAGCACATCAGTGAACTGGTCGATCGATGATCGACCCGATCACACTCGAGGTCGCCCGCAACCGTTTCTCGGCCATCGCAGAAGAGATGGGCGGCGTTCTTCGACGCACCTCTTTATCTCCGAATATCAAAGAGAGGGCGGACTGTTCGGCGGCCGTCTTCACGGCAGGCGGGGAGATGCTGGCGCAAGCCGAGCACATCCCGGTGCATCTCGGCTCGATGCCGGAGTCGGTAGCGGCCTGTATTCGGGGTTTCGATCCCGAGCCGGGGATCCAATACGCCGTGAACGATCCGTTCCACGGAGGCACCCATCTCAACGATCTCACGATCGTTGCTCCGGTGTTTGCCGACGGCCGCCATGTCGCTTGGGTGGCTAATCGGGCGCACCATGCCGATGTCGGTGGTGAGGCTCCCGGGTCGATGCCTGCTCACGCGGTGACGGTTGACCAGGAAGGGCATCGGGTCCCTCCGACCGTCGCCGTTCGGGATGGAGCCTGGGTGGATGAGTTCGTTGGCCCGTTCGTCTCCGCGTCCCGAACTCCGTGGGAGAGGAGAGGGGATCTCGATGCTCAAATGGGCGCCAACGCGGTTGCGGTGAGACGGCTGGTCGAATTGGTGGAGACCGAGGGTTTTGACCGATACGACAGCGTTGCCCAGGCCTTGCTTAGTTATGGCGAGCGTCGTATGACCGCTGCCCTCGATGTCTTGCCCAACGGGTCCTATGAGTTCGAGGATTTCATGGAACATGGGGTCAGAGACGTTGCGATCCGTGTGAGGGTGACCATCGACGGTGAGTCACTGACTGCCGACTTCTCCGGATCGGATCCCCAGGTAGAGGCCAACTTCAATGCCGTGGAGGCGGTAACCCGATCTTGTCTCTACTACGCGGTTCGAGTCGCCACCGATCCGACCATTCCCGCCAACGGTGGGTGCTATCGGCCTCTTTCCCTGCTGGCGCCAGAGGGCTCGATCGTGAATGCGCTGGCACCCGCGGCCGTGGCGGCAGGCAACGTCGAGACAAGCCAGCGAATTGCTGATGTCCTGCTCGGGGCTCTCGCCCAGGCGGCGCCGGACCAAGTTCCGGCGGCGTCGCAGGGGACGATGAACAACGTTCTCATCGGCAACGACGGGTTCGCCTACTACGAGACGGTGGCGGGAGGCCAGGGGGCTCGTCCATACCGGGACGGTCAATCAGGTATCCAGACCGGGATGACCAACACCCAGAACACACCGATCGAAGCTCTGCACACCCACTTTCCGTTCCGGGTGACTGCCTACACCTTGCGGAGGGGGAGCGGTGGTCAGGGTCGCTATCGGGGTGGCGAGGGCATTCGTCGTGAGATCCTTTTCGAGATGCCGGCGACGCTGTCATTGATGGGTGAGCGACGGCGCAATGAGCCATGGGGGCTGGCGGGGGGCCGGCCCGGCGAGGTTGGCGAGGACTGGCTGATCCATCGCGACGGCGAGAGGGAGCGTCTCCCCGGCAAAGTGACTGTCGATGTCGAGCCGGGCGACCGACTCGTCGTGCTGACACCCGGCGGCGGGGGTTGGGGCGCGTCCCGATAACCGCTTTGTGAAGATCTTCGCGGCTGACAGGTAGGCGGTACCCTCACGACATGACGTTGCTCGCGGATCTTCGCCAGGCCCTCGGGAACGAGAACGTCCTCGAGGAGCCGCTGGAGCTGCACATCTACTCGAAGGACGCATCGCTCATAAGAGGCGAAGCGACATTTGTCGTCTTCCCTCAATCGGCTGAGCAGGTGGCGACCGTCGTTCAGGTCGCCGCTTCGCATGGTGTCCCAATAGTGGCCCGCGGGGCAGGGACGGGGCTCACTGCCGGGGCGAGCCCGACCGAGGGCGGAATCGTGCTGACCACCACAGCCCTGAATTCGGTGGAGATCGACCCGGATAATCGAACCGCATGGGTCGGCGCCGGTGTCATCAATCTCGACCTAAGCGCGGCGGCGGCACCGTTCGGTCTGCACTTCGCGCCCGATCCGTCGTCGCAGTCCGCCTGCACTATCGGCGGAAACGTAGCCAACAACTCCGGGGGTGCGCACACCCTGTCGGAGGGCAGCACGACCAGTCACGTTCTCGGTCTCGAGGTCGTCCTAGTCGATGGTGAGATCATGATTCTGGGTGGTCTGGCTCCAGATTCACCCGGTCTCGATCTCAAGGGTCTCATCGTGGGATCCGAGGGAACGCTGGGCATCGTCACCCGAGCCCTGGTTCGTCTCCTGCCCATCGAACCGGAGGTAAGAACGCTGCTTCTCGATTTCCCCACCATGGAAGGAGCAGTTGCCACGGTATCGGAGATAATCGCCGCCGGCATGGTCCCGGCCGCCCTCGAGCTCATGGACCAGCGCATGACGACGGCAGTGGAGAACTGGCTACATGCCGGACTGCCCACCGATGCAGCCGCTGTGCTTCTGGCGGAGGTGATCGGCGAGTTGGAAGGCGTGGACTCCCAAGCCGGCCAGATTGGCGAGATTGGACGTGCCAACGGCGCCAGAGATGTTCAGGTCGCCACAACCGAGGAGCATCGCGCTCTTCTCTGGAAGGGCCGAAAGTCTGCTTTCGGAGCGATGGCCCAGCTGGCGCCCGACTACTACCTTCACGATGCCGTCGTGCCCCGGACCAAGCTCGTCGAGACGATGAAGACGATCTACGAGATCGCCGATCGTTACGACCTCACGTTGCTCAACGTGTTCCATGCCGGCGACGG
>JAUVQS010000138.1 GCA_030598025.1 Acidimicrobiia bacterium
CCGCCCCCCCCCCCCCCCCCCCCCGCGTCGGCCCGCGCCCCGCGCGCCCTAGGGGCGGCTACCGCCGCGCCAAAACGGGGGTATGGGGGGGCTCACGATTGTGGTCCGGCCTATCCTCGCCGCCATGGCACATGTCGATCCGATCCTCGAAGAACTCACCGGGCCCGGCCAGCTATTCGAAGTCGAAGAGGCCGTCGTCCTCGGACACTCGATGCGGGTCTACAAGAATCGTCCGCGCAACTTGCGCGATCTGCTGGCGATCGGCATGAGCCACGGAGATCTCGCGTACCTCGTCCAGGGCGAGGTACGCCACACGTTTCTAGAGGCGATCACCCGGGCGCTCAGCGTTGCCGGAGCTCTTCACGATCGATTCGGCATCCAATCCGGTGACAGGGTGGCCGTGGTGGGAGCCAACGCTCCCGACTGGGTCATCGCCTATTGGGCCGTCATTGCCGCCCAGGGAGTGGTGGTTCCATTCAACGCATGGTGGAAGGCCGCTGAACTCCAGTTCGGCATCGAAGATTCTGGTACCTCACTGGTTCTCTGCGATGCCCGGCGGGCGTCCACTGTTGTCGAGGCGGGTTTTCCGGTCGACCGCATCGTTGTTTGGGGGCAAGGCGATCGGCCTGAGGGCGTCACCGCGTTGGAGAGTCTGGCGGCCGGCGAACCGGCCGCGCTCGACTTCGCTGAGATCCGGGGTGAGGATGAGACGGCCGGGCTGTTCTATACCTCGGGGACTACGGGTCGGCCGAAGGGATCGGCGAACACCCATCACAACATCATCACCAATCTGATGAATTTTGGCGTGCTCAACAAGGCACAGGCGATAGCCGCCGGTGAACCGCCCTCCGGTGAGAAGGCGACCTACCTTTGCATCATCCCGCTGTTTCATGCCACGGCGAACTTCACCTACATGGTCCCGTTCATGTTTGCCGGCCACAAGCTCGTCTTTCTTCCACCCGGGAAGTTCGAAGCCGATGCGGCCGGACGGGCGATTCAGGACGAGAACGTGACGGCCATCGGTGGTGTCCCCACAATCATGGCCAGGCTCATCGATGACGGGGTGCACGAACGCTACGACCTATCGAGTGTCACCGCGATTGGGTATGGGGGAGCCCCCGCCTCGGCGGCTCTCCTCGAAAAGATCAACGGGGCTTTCCCGAACTTGAAGAAGAAGGTCTCGACTGCGTACGGGCTGACTGAAACCTCCGCCATCGCCACTGCGACCGGTGGCCTCGACTATCAGGAGCACCCCTCATCCGTTGGCCAGGCCTCGCCCGTCAACGATGTGAGAATCGCAGAATTCGATGGGACACCGCGGCCGAAGGGGGAGACCGGCGAAATCTGGCTGCGAGGACCCAACGTCGTGCCCGGCTACTGGGAACGCCCCGAGGCGAACGCACAATCGTTCGTCGATGGATGGTTTCGATCCGGCGACGTCGGGTACATCGACAGCGAGGGATTCGTCTACATCACCGACAGGGCGAAGGACATGGTGATCCGCGGTGGAGAGAACATCTACTGCGTGGAAGTCGAGTCGGCACTGGAAGCGCATCCGGCAGTCTCGGAGGTGGCCGTGGTCGGTGTTCCGCATGCTGAACTCGGAGAAGAACTCAAGGCGATCATCGTTGTCGCTCCGGGTGTCACCGCCGATGCGGATGAGTTGAAGGCTTTCGCGAGAACGCAGATGGCCGACTTCAAGGTACCGGCCTACTGGGAGTTCCGTACCGATCCACTGCCGAGGAACCCGGCCGGTAAGGTCCTCAAGGCACCGTTGCGCGGCGATCATTCCGCCGTGTTTTCCGTCGGAGAAGAGAGCGACTCGGCCCTGTGAGGTCGGTCACCATTCCCTGGGAAGGTGGAACCGTGACCGGCCGCCTGGCGACCGCCGCGGATCCAGGCACCCCGGGCGTTCTGCTTGCCCACGGAGCGGGAACGAATCAGGACCATCCGATGGTTGTGGCGATTCGAGACGGTCTGGCGCGCGGCGGCTTCTCGACTCTCACTTTCAACTACCCGTACACCGAAGCCGGGCAAGAACGGCCGGATGCTCCGAAGAGGCTGCTGGCCTGTCACTCGGCCGCTGCTGGGTGGTTTCGCACCGAGGTCGATCCGAACATGGTGATGGCGGGCCGCTCCATGGGTGGTCGGATGGCGTCGATGCTTGCGGCAGAGGGTGAGCCCTGTTCCGGATTGATTCTTTTCTCCTACCCCCTTCATCCGGCCGGGCGCCCCGAGAAGCTTCGCAAGGATCACTTGCCGGACATTCAGGTTCCCGTACTCTCGATCGTCGGCACGCGGGACGCTCTGGCAACCAAGGATCCCTACGACCGGTGGGTGCGAGCGCTTCCCAACTTCACCACTTCCGAGATCGCCGACGGCGATCACTCTTTCAGAGTTCGCAAGGCCTCGGGGCGCACGAACGAAGAGGCTCTCGCCGAAGTGATCGACGTTGCGGGCGACTGGCTTCGCACTCTCCCCTGATCCGTTCTTGCGCTAGATAGACGCGCATAGCGCGCATTACCAACGCAAGAAGGTGTAGACGGGGTTCCGACTCTCACCGCATTCTCAGGTGTTCCTCAGGGTTGTCCTAGGTCAAGGCTGCACGATTTGACCACCAAAACGAGGTGACACATGGACTACTACACGCACGATTTTGAGCCACCGATTCCATCTTCGCCCGCAACCTCAAGGGGCTTCGGCCGGTTGCTGGTCGCCTCCATACTCGGAGCATCCGTGGCTCTCGCCGGTTCGTACGGACTGGGGGCCCTGACCGCGACCGAGGAACCGGTCGTCGTCGCCGAACCGGCGCGGGCAATCGACGCCATGCCGGCCGTCGCCGCGATGGCGGACGACTATTCACCTGCTGCGGTCGGTGAAGTTGTCGTTCCGGCGATCGTGACGGTCCAAGTCGGTGCCCAGACCCGCACCGGCGTCGTGGCGCAGGGCTCGGGTTCGGGCGTAATCATCGATTCGTCCGGCCACATCATCACGAACGACCATGTGGCGGGTGACGCCGAATCGATCCGCGTTGTTCTCTCGGACGGGCGGATCTACGAGGCGACGCTGATCGGTACCGACCCGGTTACCGATCTCGCCGTTCTCGACATCGATGCCGAGAACCTGACCGCCGTCGACTTCGGCTCGACCGACGGCATGCAAGTTGGCG
>JAUVQS010000043.1 GCA_030598025.1 Acidimicrobiia bacterium
TCCGACACCCTGTCGCTCGAACCCGTCGAGGTGGGCGATGCTCCATCCAATCCCTATCACCTCATTGTGGTCGGGACGTCACCGGAGCGGGCAGCGGGAGAGGAGTTCCTCGATTGGCTGATCGGGCCGGAAGGTCGCCGCGCCATCGAGCAGGTCAATCGAGAACTATTCGACCGCATCGTGTTCCATCCGCCCGGCTAACCATCGCGCGAAAACGACAATGGCCCTAGTCGTCGGCTCCGGGATTGCTGGGTGCCTCTTCCCAGGCGCGGAGGAATTCGATCGCTTCATCCGAAGAATGGAGCGCGGCGAAGCGGGCGACCTGGCGACCGACCTCGCGCAGGCGACGCTCGAAGTAGTCACGATTCGGCGAGTCGATGGCCAGGTTCTCTGAAGCTTGCGGAATCGAAGCCTGTTGTGGGATCACCCAGGCATGGAGGGCACGCCCGATGATCCGCAAACCCTGTAGGGCCTGCGAGGCTCCCAACGAGCCTCCGGACACACCGACGAGGCCGACGATCTTGCCCTCGAACTCGTCGAACCCCATCAGATCGATGGCGTTCTTCAGAATGCCGCTGTATCCACCGTGGTACTCGGGCGTGCCCAGGATGAGCCCATGGGCGGGTCCCACGTCCCGCTGCAACCGTTGGACCGCAGTCGAATCTTCTTCGTCCTCATTGCAGTACGGCAGGTCGTAGTCGCGCAGGTCGATCAGACGGGTGACCGCACCGGACTCGGCTGCCCCCTCCAGTGCGGTTCGAACGGCGATCCGCGTCTTACTGTCTTCACGAAGGCTGCCGACGATTCCGGCAACAATGATCTCTTGCGCCACCCGGGCACCCTACCAATGGCCGATGCCCAATAGCTGTGGCTAATGGCCAATGGCTAATGGCTGCTGGGCGGCAGGATCCTCGACAATTGGCGACTCAAGGCGACCAGGTTCCCTTCAGAATCCCAGATCTCGCCGTCTTCTTCGATGTGGCTCTCGATGAGAAACCTCGATGCGAACCAAGCCAGCAGCCAACCCGGAGTCGGCTTAGCGCGGAAGTGAATCGTCAGTTCGATCGTCGGCACCCAACCGAATCTTTCGAGATTTAGCACGGTCGGCGGGAAGGCGTCCGCGAACAGAGCAAGCGACTTCAGGTCGGGATCCCTGCCATCGAGGAAGCGGATCCATCCGCCCATCTCCGGTCTTCCGATCGGTTGGCCGGCGGCACCGCCTGCAACACTCGGCTCGAGTCGAAGGTCGAAGCGTTTCTGGATCTCCATCGTCGCCTGAGCGACGTCATTCCTGATGCACTCTTCGGGCGGACTGATAGATGGAGGCTCTGCGGTGATCAGCGTCGGTCCCTCCGAGGCTTCCAGGTCTCCGTAGGTGGCGAGCATGCGGAGTCGCTCACGCCCTCCCTGAGTCAACCGGGCGCAGGCCGTTGAGAGGGTTCGCCCTTCCCGCAGCACTTCGACCTCGAGTGTTGCCGGTTCGCCCGACGAAACTCGGCCCAGAAAGTGGGTGGTCGCGGTCAAGGGATCGGGGTGAGCGACTGCCGACTCGACGGCGGATAGGGCCAGCGCCATCAGGTAACCGCCGTTGGGGATCGTGCCGATATTCCAGCCGGGAGATATTTCAGCAGCCCAGACGTGATCGCCCAGCGGCGTGACCGCCATGTCTTCATCAAACTCGAATGTCACCTAGGGGACCACCACCACGGGACAATGTGAGTAGTGAACGAGCCGGTCGGCCACCGAACCCATGACGAAACGTTCGATTAGTCCGGCACCTCGCCGGCCGATGACGAGAAGATCAGCTTCGACGTCTTCGCAATAGTGCACGATCGCCCCGGCCGGATCGCCGAGTTCTTCACTCACCAGGTATTCGATGCCGTCGAGGTCGACCTCTCGAATCGTGCGGTCGAGAACCTCCTTCTGAGCTTCCACCAGGGACTCAGAGAGCGCCCTGGCCGGCGGTGGAGCCCCGCCGATTCCCCACCAACCCTCGGGTGGGCGCACAACGGTGAGGATGTGCAGCGTGGATTCGTTTCGCCTCGCCATCTCGGCTGCCAGCCGGGTGGCTTCGATGCTGCGGTCGGAACCATCGACTGCAGCCACGATCACATTCGGCTCCCAGGCCATCTTCGACCTCCTGTCGTCCTACATCTCACTCTACGTCGTGACGGGTCCGAGCGACGGGTTTGGTGGGCGCCCGTCTGTCGGGCAAGATTGCGTCATGCAGGAGGTAGACCCGATACGACCCAAGGTCGTGATTGCTGAGACCATCTCGCAGGCCGGGATCGATGCACTGGCCGAGCATTGCGATGTTGATGTCGCGGCCGGCGTCGAGCGCGATGACCTGCTGCAAAGGCTGGGCGACGCCAACGGTCTGATCGTCCGTTCCGCCACCCAGGTCGATGCCGAGTTGATCAGTTCTGCTCCCGAACTCCGCGTGGTCGGTCGGGCCGGCGTCGGCGTTGACAACATCGACCTCGATGCTGCGACGGCGGCCGGCGTGCTGGTGGTGAACGCCCCGCAAGCCAACACCATCAGTGCTGCCGAGCACACCATGGCGCTGCTATTGGCGCAGGCGCGCAACGTCGCGCCGGCGGATGCCAGCATGCGGGCCGGTCGCTGGGACCGCAGGAAGTACCAGGGCATCGAACTTCACGGCAAGACGCTGGGAATTGTCGGACTCGGCCGTATTGGGTCGCTGGTTGCGCAAAGGGCGCTCTCTTTCGGAATGCGCCTCATCGCCTTCGACCCCTACGTGTCTTCGGAGAGAGCGCGGCGCTTGGGTGTCGAACTCGTCGCCAATCTCGACGAGTTGTTTGCCCAAGCTGACTTCATCACCGTTCATCTTCCTCGCACCGAGGAGACCACCGGCCTGATCAGACGAGAAACGATCGCGAAAATGAAAGACGGGGTGCGCATCATCAATGCCTCTCGTGGTGGCATCGTTGACGAGGAGGCCCTGGTTGAGGCCGTGCGGTCCGGCAAGGTATCCGGGGCAGGACTCGACGTGTACGACGACGAACCCCTGATGGACAGCCCGCTGCGCGATGTCCCGGAGGTCGTGCTCACGCCGCATCTTGGTGCCTCGACCGTTGAAGCTCAGGACAAAGCCGGCATCGACGTCGCCGAAGCGGTCGGAGCGGCCCTTCGTGGAGAACTCGTGCTGTCGGCGGTCAATGTGGATCTGGGGAGGGATGTCGCAGACGAAACAAGGGAGTTTCTCGGCGTTGCGGAGTACCTGGGGGCCATCTTCTGCCGGGTAGCTCAAGGGCTTCCCGATCACCTCGTGGTGAGGACCGAAGGACGCATTGCCGGATTCCCGATTCGGCCGCTGCGGCTATCTGCACTCAAAGGCGCCTTCAACGTAGTTAGCTCTGCACCCGTCTCGTTCGTCAATGTTGAAGCTCTGGCCGATCAAAACGGTTTGGTGGTCGAGGAGGAGGCGTCGACGGAATCCGACGAGTTCGTCTCGCTCTTGCGGTTGTCCGGCGTCGTCGGCGGTCGCACGGTATCGATCGCCGGAACGATCGGGCGCAAGGGCCCGCACCTCGTATCGATTTTCGGGCACGAAGTCGAGCTATTGATGTCGAGGCACATGTTGCTGGTCCGGAATTCTGATGTGCCGGGCGTGATCGGACGGGTCGGAACCTACCTCGGAGAGATCGGAATCAACATTGCCAACATGGCAGTCGGCCAGTCCCCGGAGACCGGCAGCGCCGCCATGATGGGCCTCAGCCTGGACAAAGCGCTCAGCGAGGAACAAATGGAGCAGTTCAGAGCGCTCGACGGAGTGGAAGAGGCCCAGCAGGTCGAGTTAGCCATTAGCCATTAGCCCAGGGCTCACGGCTCAGAGCACGATTGCCTGGAAGGCCCACCCGGCGGCCAGGCCGTAGAAGCCTGCCACGATGTCGTCGGCGGTGATACCCCAACCTCCGGGGAGTCGTTCGGCGGCGCCAACGCCGGGGGTTGACTTGAAGATGTCGGTAAGCCGGAAGACGAAGAATGAGACGAGCGCCGGCCAGCCGGCCAGACCGATCGTGGCGACGAACATGCCGGCCGCCTCGTCGATGACCACCCAGCCGGGGTCCCCTTCGTCGGTGAAGTGGGAGGAGAACCAGACCGCGAGTGCCCCGACCACCAGGGCCGCAACCGCCTGGGCCCACCAACCGATTGCTCCGAGCCCCAGCGACATGATGAGTGCCAGAGCTGCTCCAACGGTCCCGGAACCCATATCGGAACCTCTAATCGACCGCAGCAGCAGACCTGACCCAAACCACGAGGCGAGAAATCGATGCATCGTCGGGAGGCTACTCCTTGCCGGCCGGGAGCTTGCGCGCGTATGCCCAGATGGCGTAGCCGAGCAATATGAAGAAAAGCAGGAGGTATTGCGGCGCAATCACTCCCGCGACGGCTGTGAGCGATGGGACCAGACGCTTCCAGGATCCCATCGTTCCCTTCTGCATGGCCACGAAACCGAACAATCCCAAACCGATGGGAAGGAAGATCAAGAAACCCGGCGCGATGGCAGTTGCCGAGGCAATTTCCGGCAGCGTATCGCTTCCAACAGCCTCGCCGATGGCGGCCATCAGATAGCCAATCGTCAACAAGGCGACGCCGGCTTCGGCCATCCAGAAACCGGCCGACATGGTCTTGGTGCGATCTTCTCTGTGAATGAGAGAGAGTCCGTGAATGCCCCAGCCCAGAAGAGGAATCGTGAACGCCGAGGCGGTAAAGGCGAGTGCCTCACTCTCGAATCCGGCGATGAAGAGGGTTAGAGCTGCGCCCATCGCGCCGGCAATGCCTGCTACCTGGATTGAATGTGGGCTCGGGTTGGCGGTTTCAGTCATGATCGCTCGATCGCTGGACGGTAGTCAGGTGCACTAGATTCCTCGTGTTGCATCTTGAAAGGACGCCATGCTGTCTTCGGATCTTGCCCGTTTGGCCGTTCCGTCCGACCCGCAAATCAGCCCGGACGGCACACGGGTCGCCTTTGTTGTCTCTCGTCCCGATATCGAGCAGGATCGTTATCACCGGACGATCTGGGTCTGGGATGGCGATTCGGCCAAGACGTTCACTCACGGACCGGCGGACGCCAACCCGCGTTGGTCGCCGGACGGCGAATCGCTGGCGTTTCTGCGGGGAGGCGACACTCCCGACCAGGTTCCCCAGGCGGCGGTCATTCCGGCCCGGGGGGGAGAGGCCCGGATCCTGACCGACATTCCCCTCGGGTGTGAAGAATTGGAGTGGTCGCCGAACGGCTCGAATCTTGGGGTGGTGGGCATCACCTACACCGACGAGTGGGCGGATCTCGATGAAGCAGAGCGGAAGCGTCGGCCGCGCCGTGTGACCGATGTGCCTTTCCGATTCGACAACCTGGGATGGATACACGATCGCAAGGCGCATGTCTGGCTGGTCAACGTTGACGGTGACACCGAACCCCGCTGTCTCACCAACGGGCCATACGACGAACGGTTCATCACCTGGCGGCCCGATGGGTCGACGATCGCGTTCTACACCGATCGATCTTCGCGCCGGGCGTTCGAGGACGGATCAGATCTGTTCGAGGTCGATATCAAGACGGGAGATCAGTGGAGGATGGCCGAGCGCGGCTCGTGGAGTTTCCCGACCTTCCGACCGGACGGGACGCTGCACGCAGTCGGGGATCCGGTGCCCGGGAGTTGGCCCATTCTGACCTCTGTTTGGCGGCTCGATGGCAAACCGGTCGACTTGACCGGACATCTCGACCGGAATGTCTATTCGATGACGCTCGGCGTGGCGCCCCGAGGTCCACAATGGCATGGCGGTTCCTTCTTCAGTGTCATCGAGGATGAAGGCCGGGTCGGAGTGATCAGCGTGCATGAGGATGGGGCAGTCGATCATCTCGTTGATGGCGATCGTTCCGTCAACGGCGTAACGGTTGACGCCTCCGGTCGGAGGCTGGCACTCATTGTCAGTGATCCGACCGACCCCGGCGAGGTTTACCTCTGGGAAGATGGCAAAGAAACTTGTCTCACCGATCTCAACGAGGAATTCCGGTCGGAGGTGCCGCTGGTGAAACCGGAGCATTTCCACGTGGTTTCGGGAGGTATCGAAGTGGACGCCTGGGCGTTCGTCCCGCCCGGCGAGGAGAGTGTACCGGTTCTCCTCAACATCCATGGCGGTCCGGCGAGTCAGTATGGATGGGGGTTCTTCGATGAGTTCCAGATACTCGCCGGCGCCGGGTACGCGGTTGTGGCATGCAATCCCCGGGGGTCGACCGGTCGTGGGCTCGATCACGCTCGGGCCGTGGTTGGAGACGGATGGGGGGTCGTCGACGCCGAAGACGTAACGAACGCGATCGAGGAAGCGTTGCGTCGATACCCCCGCCTGGATGTCGACAGGATCGGCGTCATGGGTGGCTCCTACGGTGGGTTCCTCACCGCCTGGCTGATTGCCAGGGACCACCGGTACCGGTCGGCGGTGGTCGAGCGTGCTCTCCTCTCGTTCATCTCGTTCGCCGGAACTTCTGATATCGGCGCTACGTTCCCGAAGATGTACGCCGGTGTCGATCTGATGGAGGACCCCGACGTCCTGTGGCAGAAGAGTCCGATGGCGTTCGCAGACCAGATCCAAACTCCGACGCTGATTCTGCATTCCGAAAACGATTTCCGATGCCCCATCGAACAAGCTGAGCAACTCTTCATGATCTTGAAGCGGCAGGAGGTAGATGCCGAGTTTCTGCGCTTCCCCGGCGAGGGCCATGAACTGTCTCGCTCGGGCAAGCCAAAACACCGGCAAGAACGATTCGATGCGATCCTCGACTGGCAGGCCCGCCAGCTGACCTCTGCCGAATAGACCTGCGAAGATACCTCCATGGAAAATTCGCAGTTCATCTGGATGGATGGAGAGATGGTGCCGTGGGCCGACGCGCAGGTTCATGCCCTTAGTCATGGACTTCATTACGGCACCGGGGTATTCGAAGGCATCCGCGCCTACGAGATGCCCAAGGGGCCGGGCATCTTCCGCCTAACGGAACACATGGAGCGGCTCCATCGGTCGGCGGCCGCCTATGGCATCCCGCTCGATTGGCCGGTCGAGCAGTTGGTCGAAGCGGCCCGTCGGGTGGTGAGAGTCAATTCGCTGCCGTCGGCCTATATCAGGCCGTTGGTCACACTCGGGCCGGGCTCTTTGAGCCTTGATCCGCGGGCCTGCTCGACGGTAACCGTTATCGCCGCATGGACCTGGGGCGCCTATCTCGGAGAGGACGGGGTCAAGAACGGAATCTCGGTGGGGGTCTCATCATGGCGACGATTCGCCGAGTCGACTTTGATCTCCAACGCAAAGGGAACGGGTGGATATCTGAACTCTGTTCAGGCGAAACTGGAGGCACTTCGAGCCGGGTTCGATGAGGCCATCATGCTCAACACCGACGGACTCGTCGCCGAGGGGAGCGGTGAGAACCTCTTCCTGGTTCGAGACGGCGAGGTGCTAACGCCCCCGGTCACAGCCGGAATTCTCGACGGCATCACTCGAAGGTCGGTGATGCGCTTGCTGAGCGATGACGGCTTGGATGTACGCGAGGCTTCACTGGCGCGCAGCGACCTGTACTACGCCGATGAGTTGTTCTTCACCGGCACCGCGGCGGAGGTAACTCCGATCCGAGCCATCGACCACCGCCCGGTCGGCACCGGCAAACCGGGGCCGGTCACATCGCGAGCCCAGGACTTGTTCCATCGGGCGGTTACCGGCAAACTCGAGAAATATCAAAACTGGCTCGAGCCCGCCTAGGAGATGCCCAATGGGTCAACAGCCGAACATTGAACTCGACGTCGACCGCCTGCCGCGTTCCGCTCCCGAACCAGGCGCTCCAAGTGGTTGGAAGCCCGATCGGCCGGGCGAGATCAATTCGCCGAGCGACATGCCGGTGGGCGGTGTGTTCGGAAACCCGAGCCCGGACTCGGGATGGGTTGTCAAGCTCGTCAAGCAAGCCGAGTTCGATCGATCATCGAGAGTTCTGGACGACGTCGTAGCCACCATCGCTTCCGCCCGTGCCTCGGTGTTTGGCAGGGGGCCGGTGCCGGATGACGTTGAGGCGGCACTCATCATTCTTGGCTTGCGGGACGGTGGACTTGACTCGGAGACGCGCCGCCGGCTGGATGAGAAGCGGTTCGTGTGGATGAGCAAAGTCCCGCACGAAGTCGTGAGCGGCCGGGCGGTGCTCGACGACATTGATCGAGATTTTCTGCATCAGTCGCTCGACAACATTCGTGCCGGTCTCGCCGCTCAGCTGACCTGATGGAATCGTACCGCTACCTCACGGGGACCGTGCTCCCCGTACCCGATCGCGAAGCCCTCTCAAAGGTCCCGACTATGCACCTGCCCTGGTGTTTCGGGTGCGGTCCCGAGAATCGCGAGGGGCTCGGGCTTCGTCCTCACTTCATCGAAGATCGAGTGGAAGCGGAGATCCAGTTCGCCCCCCGTTTTCAGGGTGGTCCGGGACTCGTGCACGGCGGCGCCATCTCGGCCTTCTTCGACGATCTGATGGGATTCGTCATGATGGTTCATCAACGTCCGGCTGTGACTGCCAGACTCGAGACCAATTACCTCAGACCGATTCCGCTCGGCATCACGGTGCACGGAACGGCCTGGCTGTCCAGGCAGGATGGACGGAAGATGTGGGTAGAGGCCGTCGGTGAAGATGACTACGGCAAACGCTATATCGAAGCGAAGGCACTCTTCTTGCCCGTGGCTGCCGAACACTTCGCCGGCACGATGAAATACATGGACCCGGAGCAGGCGGCCAAGCTCTCCCGGTACGAGAGAGACGAGTATTACCCATGAAAATCGTACGAGTTCGCACGGATGAGGGAATCGCCTACGGTGCGGTGGAACCGGAGGGGGTCCGTCTGTACAAGGGCTCTCCACTCTTTGAGTGGGAATCGACCGAGGTCGTGGCTCCGTTCGACTCTGTGCAGCTTCTGGCCCCAGTGTTCCCGACCAAGGTGCTGGCGATTGGCAAGAACTACGCCGACCACGCAGCCGAGATGGGAGCAGACGTCCCCGATTCTCCGATTTTGTTCATGAAGCCGGCCACTTCGGTGATCGGTCCCGGGGGGCCGATCGTCATTCCTCCCGATTCGATGGAGGTCCATCACGAAGCAGAGGTGGCCGTGATCATTGGCAGTGTTGCTCGAAATGTGCGGGCTGAGGATGCGTCATCGGTGATCCTCGGGTACACGGCCGCCAACGACGTGACCGCCCGCGATTTGCAGCGCATAGACGGTCAGTGGACGAGAGCCAAGGGATATGACACCTTCTGCCCGCTAGGTCCGGCCATTGAAACCGAGTTCGATCCGCTCGCAGGAGTAGGAGTCATCTGCCGGGTCAATGGTGAGATCAAGCAGTCTGGACCCACGACAGACATGGTGTTCGGCGTCGCCGAGTTGATCGAATACATCACGAGGGTCATGACGTTGCTTCCTGGTGATGTGATTCTCACCGGTACCCCTTCGGGAGTCGGGCCGATCGTCCACGGCGACGTTGTGGAAGTCGAGGTCGAGTCGATCGGCGTGCTCAGCAATCCGGTCGTGGAACCATGACGGTCCGGGTGCGGATCGCCCCCTCACCGACGGGGTACTTGCATGTCGGCAATGTTCGGTCGGCACTCTTCAACTGGCTGTTCGCCCGCCACCACGGCGGAACCTTTGTGCTCCGTATCGACGACACGGATACCGCCCGCAGTGAGCAGATGTATGAAGACGACATCACCGCCGGGCTGCTCTGGCTGGGCCTCGATTGGGATGAGGGCGTAGGCGTTGGTGGGCCGCACGGGTCGTACCGCCAATCCGATCGCTTCGATCGCTATCGAGCCGTCGTGGACGAACTGGTGTCCGCAGGACATGCGTACTACGACGATCGAGCCCCCGAGGAACTCGATGCGCTTCGCAATCAGGCGCAGCGAGAGGGAAGACACCCAAACGTGTACATCCGGCGCCCGGAGGCCGAGGCCACGGCGGGAGTTGTGCGGTTCTCGGTGCCGCAGGATGCCCCGATCGAGTTCGTCGATCTGGTTCGAGATGAGATGCGATTCGAGTCGGAGGTGGTCGACGATTTCGTGATTCTGAGATCCAACGGTGTCCCGACCTATCACCTGGCCTCCACTGTTGACGATGTTGATTATGAGATCAGCCACGTTGTGCGCGGCGAGGATCTTCTGTCTTCGACCCCGAAGCACATACTGCTGGCACGGGCCATGGGAGCCGACCCGGCGACCTATGCGCACTTGCCGCTCCTGTTTGGGTCGGATGGCAAGAAACTGTCGAAGCGTCACGGAGACACCTCTCTGAAGGCGTATCGAGAGGGCGGCTACCTGCCGGAAGCCATGTTCAACTATTTGAGCTTGCTCGGTTGGTCCTACGAGGCGGAGACCACCATCTTCTCGGCGGAGCAAGCCGTCGAGCGCTTTGATCTCGATGGAGTGTCAAAGAACCCGGCGGTGTTCGACGTCGACAAA
>JAUVQS010000074.1 GCA_030598025.1 Acidimicrobiia bacterium
TCGATGGATCCGGAGGTGTTCTGGTCATGATCGTTCTCCGTTGAATCGGACGTATTCGGGCGTGAGGTCCGTCGTGAGGATCGTGGCTCGCCCCGGACCCGTTCCGACAGTCACCTCGATCGTGAAATCACCGCTTTCGAGTCTCGACTCCAACGATGTTTCGTCAAAGGGCACACCGATCCCGCCGGTCGCCACGACGACACCCTCATATGAGATCGCAACGTCGTCGGGATCGATCCGTCCTGGGCCGACCCCAAGTGCCCCGAATATCCTCCCCCAGTTCGGATCACCGCCGTAGAAGGAGGACCGAACGAGGTCGGAATCGGTGAGGGACTTGCCGATCTCCTGTGCCTCGCCGTCGTCGGCTGCCCCGGCGACCATCACGGTGACCACCCGTTCCGCACCCTCGGCATCTGCGGCAATCTGGCGGGCTAGATCAAGACAGGTTTCCGTCAGCGCGGTTCGAAAACTGGCCGCGTCGGGAGTTACTCCGGATTCGCCGGAAGCCATGATCAGCACTGAATCGTTGGTCGACTGGCATCCATCGATGTTAAGCGAATTGAAGCTCTCGTCCACCGCCGCAGCGAGTGCCGACTGAAGCGCAGCGGGTGCTACATCAGCGTCGGTGGTGATCACAGCCAGCATCGTGGCCATGTCGGGGCGAATCATTCCGGCACCTTTCGCCATGCCACCAACCGTGTACCCCTCGACCTTTACCACTGCTTCTTTGGTGACGGAGTCGGTCGTCATGATGGCCCGGGCGGCCGCAGTTCCTGCCGCCTCATCGACGGAGAGATCTTGAGGTAAGCCCTCGACGAGGCGTTCGACCGGAAGACGGGGCCCGATCGTGCCGGTCGAGCAGACCAGAACATCTCCGGGGTCGCAGCCGTAGACGGCTGCCGCTCGACTGGCCGTGGCAATGGCATCGGCCCGACCACCTTCCCCCGTGCCGGCATTGGCGCAACCGGAGTTGATCACCACCACCCTTCCCGACCCATCGGTCAGGTTGGCCCGCGACAATCCGACCGGAGGAGCGGCCGTGGTCGAAGTTGTGAACACTCCCGCGGCCGGCACGCTCCGGTCCGCAGAAACGACGGCCAGGTCGAGTGCCTGATCGGCTTTGATGCCACAGGAGACACCGGCGGCCGAGAACCCCCGGGCGGCCGTCACACTCACGGCATCCACCCAGACAGGGGAAGCCCGGCAGTCTCATCGAGGCCGAACATGAGATTGGCGGCCTGTACAGCCTGGCCGGCGGCTCCTTTGACCAGGTTGTCAATGGCGGACAGCACGACGGCTGTTCGTGTTCGTTCATCGAGGTAGACGGCGATCATCACTCGGTTCGATCCAACCACCCACCTCGTCTGCGGAGGGTGATCGACCACGTCGACAAACGGCTCTACGCCGTAGACGCGCCGCATCTCGTCCTTTAGGTCCTGTTCGGTCGTGCCATCGGCAACGGGAGCGGTGACGGTGGCCAAGATGCCGCGCTGCATCGGCACCAGGTGCGGTGTGAACGTGACCTGTGCTGTGCCTCCGGAGGCCAGTTCAATTCCCATCTCGATCTCAGGACGATGTCTGTGAGTTGTCACTGCGTAGGCGCGGACTCCCTCGTCCACAGCTCCATACAACAGGTCCTCGCGCAACGACCGGCCGGCACCCGACACGCCGGACACTGCATTGATAGTGATCGCCGTCGGGTCAATGAGGCCGCCGGCGACCAGGGGCGACGCAGCCAGTATCGAGGCGGTCGGATAACACCCTGGTGACGCGACCAGGTCCGCTCCGGCGATCCGATCACGGAACAACTCGGGAAGCCCGTACACCCAATCGTCCAAAGCGTCCGGCTGCGCGTGCGCCACACCGTAAGCCAGTTGGTAGCGATCCGCCGTGTCCATGCGGAAGTCACTCCCGAGGTCGACGACCTTGACTCCCTTCTCAGCCAACTCCAACCCGACCGCGGAAGAAGAGCCGTGAGGGAGCCCAAGGAAGGCGACGTCGACTTCGGGTATCGAAGCAGGCGAATTCGACCCAAATGATCGCTCGCCACCGGCCAGATGCGGATGGACAGACGACAGCGTTGACCCCGCCTGAGAATGGGCGCCAAGATAGGCAACGGCGAAGTCCGGATGCTCATCGAGCAACCGAACCACTTCGCCGCCCGCGTATCCGGACGCCCCGATAACTGCTGCCTGGTATGTCATAGAATGCATGAATATACACTCATCTGTATAGATATTTCAAGAGTGGCTTCGGAGGGAGGATAGTCATTCGCGACATCCCGCCGCTTCTTGGGGTTTGTCGCGGAGCGTGCGACACCGGAAACGTGTTTCTCCCTCCGCAGGTATCGGATTCGAAACGCCCTGTAGCTGTTGCCGGCCACGCCCCCCTACCCCCGCCTAGCGGCGGCGGTACGTTTAGAAATAGATAGATCCAACCGTGCAAGTTGAGTGATCGTCGACGGATCTATCTAATTCGATTCCCCCCTTCGGGGGGACCGATCTGGGAACCCATTCAACAGCCATCACTCGGGTGGGGGCAGATTCAACTCGTCTATAGGTGGCAGGTCCTTGGCGAAGATCCATTCTTCGACCAACGAGCGGGCCCGGGTGTCGCCGGATCTCTCGACCAACTCGAGGAAGTCGTCGGTGGAGGCGTTGCCGTATCTGTGTTCGGTTGCCCAATCTTTGAGAACTCCGAAGAAGGGTTCATCGCCGAGGTGCAGGCGCAGGGCGTGCAACGTCAACCCGCCGCGCTGGTATACCGACAGATTGAATAGGTCATCGGCAGGAGGTGAGCCTGGTGGTGGAAATCCCTCCTTTGACTGTGCGAGGCCCTCCTGCGTGCTACTGAAACCGCCGGGACCGGGACCGGACAATCGAGCGTAGGCCTCCGTGACGGCCTTCTCGAGAGCAGCGTTCCCCTGCGTGTGTTCCAACCACAGCCAGTCCGAGTAGGTGGCGAAACCCTCATTGAGCCAGATGTCTCCCCAGTCGGCCACGCTCACCGAATCGCCAACCCACTGGTGGGACAACTCGTGGGCAACCACCGCCTCTCCTAGAACGAGGATCTGAGTCCCGAAGGTCGAACGTGTCTGTGTCTCGAGGGCTGCAGGAACTTCGGTCGTTTCGAGAACGATGGCTCCATACTCATCGAATGGATATGGTCCGAATATTCCCGCGAAGAAGTCGAGCATCTCACCCTGCCGCGCAAAGAGCCGTCGTTCCGCTTCGCCAACGTCTTCGTCGAAGTAGTTGATTATCGGCACTCCTCCGACCGAGGTGGACTCCTCGCGATCGAAGACGCCGATGGCAAGGGCAATGAGATACGGGGCGATTGGTTCATTCGAATCCCACAGGTACGCCGTGCCTTGCTCCGTCGCCTCCACTTCCAGCAGGGACCCTGAGGAGACCGCCTCTAGACCCGGCGGCACAGTGATTCGAAGCGAAAGAGTGGCTTTGTCGAGCGGATGATTGTTGGAGGGGAACCAGGTGTCGGCGCCGGCCGGCTCACTCAAAGCAAACCAACCGTCGACGCTCTGGTGCCAACCGACCGGGAACCGACCCGCCACGTTGGGAACGGATCGAGGTATACCGTGATACTTCACATCCAGGGTCACGGTCTTTCCCTCGTCGATCGGGACACTGGGGTAGACCGTTAGTTCGTCGGCCAGATCATATGAGGCGGACAACCCATCAACGGTCACCCCCGTGACGTTGAGACCGGTGAGTTCCAGCCGAAATGATCGGATGGGCTGCGTTGCCGTGATCGTCAACTCGGCAGATCCGCTCAGGGCCTCCCCGTCGAACACGAGATCCAGCGCGTAGTGCTCCACGTCGTATCCGCCGTTGCCGAGTTCCGGGAACAGGGAATCTCCGATCCCCGACGAACCATCCGTGTACTCGACGACGCGCGCCGTGGTCGAAGGTGTGTCCTCCGGGTCGGCCCCATCGGATGCGACAGTCTCTTCCATCGTGACGGTGGAGGAAGCACCTGTTGAAATGGCCGGCCCCGAGCAAGCGGTCAACAACAGCACCAAGACTACCGCCGCCGACCTCACAACTCCCCGGACTCCTTCTGCACCAACCAGGCATCAACCAGCCGGAGCGCTTCGACCTCGGAGTATGGGCCATGGTCGAGCCGATGCTCCAGCAACATTCCCATGATTTCGCCCACCACCGGTCCGGGATCGATTCCGAGATGCTGCATGACGGCGTGACCATCGATCGGGGGACGAATGGAGGCCAACTCCTCGCGCTCTTGAAGGTCGGCGATGCTTCCCTCCAGGTCGTCGATACGTCTCTGGATCTTCAGCGCCCTGGCAGCATTGGCAGTCGTGACGTCGCAGCGAACCAGCTGATTCAGATCGTCGAGAAGTGGGCCGGCATCACGAACGTATCGACGTACCGCCGAGTCCGACCAACCCATCTTGTAGGTGTGCGGTCGAAGGTGCAGAAACACCAGTTTGGAGACATCCTCCACGATCCGGCTCTCATATCGCAGCGCCCGCAACCGCTCCCTTGCCATCCGCGCACCAACCACCTCGTGGTGATGGAAGGTGACTCCCCGTGGCCCGAACTCGCGTGTCTCTGGTTTACCAATGTCGTGAAGCAGGGCGGCCAATCTGATCACGAGGCCTGAGTCCGTCTTGTCGACCACGGCGATGGTGTGCGTAAGGACATCCTTGTGCCGCTGGACCGGATCCTGTTCCATCTTGAGCAGCGAGAGCTCCGGGATGAAATGGTCTACCAACCCACTCTGCACCAATCCCCACAGGGCATCGGCCACGTGATCACCAACCATCAGCTTCGAGAACTCATCCCGGATCCGCTCTGCCGACACGATCTCGAGACGCTCGGCCATGCCGGAGACGGCAGTCAGTGTTTCCTCATCCGGAACGAACCCGATCGTCGACATGAACCGGAACAGCCGCAGCATCCGCAACGGATCATCTGTGAACGACGCTTCGGGCGACACCGGCGTTCGGAGCCGGCTCTCGGCGAGGTCGGCTAGTCCCTCGAACGGGTCGACAAGTTCCGGGTCTGGCAAACGGAGCGCCATGGCGTTGACTGTGAAATCTCGCCGCGACAGGTCCGTCTCAATGTCGTCGGAGTAGCTCACCTCCGGTTTGCGAGATTCGTCGCGGTAGATCTCATCCCGGAAGGTGGTGATCTCGTGGATCTCATCACCCTTGCGAACACCGATCGTTCCGAACTGTTCGCCGACTCCATAGACGGCGTCTGCCCACCCATCCAGCACCGTTCGGATCTCGGAGGGTCGAGCATCGGTAGCGAAGTCAAGGTCCGATGGGACCCGACCGAGTAGGGCATCGCGCACAGAACCACCCACCAGGTAGATCTTGTGGCCGGCCGCCCGAAACAATTCGGCGAGTTCGACGGAAGGTGCATCGGCGCGCACCAACCATTGGAGCCGCTCAGGAATCATGGAAGACAGGATAGAGCTATCAGCCATTAGCCATTAGCCATTAGCCAACGTTGCCCGAGCTCACGGCTCACTGCCCTAGGCTCACTGCCCAGTTACAAATGAGGCCGCCTCCCGGCGACCTCATTTGCTGGCCCACTCTCCGCCCGGAGGGGATTGGGGAACTAGACGGTTACCAGCCCAAGCTGTTCGGCTTTCACACGGAAGTCGTGTGGATTCGAGGCATTGGCGATCGCCACCTGGAACGAGATCTGGCCCTTCTCATAGAGATAGAGAATTGACTGGTCGAACGTCTGCATTCCATAGAACTCGCTCTCCGCAATGACCTCGACGATCTCGTTGGTCAGCGACTCATCGATCACCCGGTCGTAGACCCGCCCGTTCATCGTCAAGACCTCGACCGACGGAACTCGACCCTGGCCGTCTGCCTTCTCCAGGAGGCGCTGACTCACAACGCCCTTCAGTGTTGAGGCGAGCAGTATGCGAATTTGTTTCTGCTGGTAAGGAGGGAAGAAATCCACGATACGGTTGATGGTCTCGGTGGCATCGATGGTGTGCAATGAAGAGAGCACCAGGTGCCCGGTTTCGGCTGCCTGGAGTGCCGCTCGCACCGTCTCCGCGTCGCGAATCTCTCCGATGAGAATGACGTCTGGATCCTGACGGAGGACCCGCCGCAGGGCCTGAGCAAAATCTTCGGTGTCCATGCCGATCTCGCGCTGTGAGATGATCGAGTTGTTGTCACGATGTAACACCTCGATCGGATCCTCGATCGTCACGATATTGACCCGACGAATCTCGTTGACGTAGTCGATCATGGATGAGAGCGTCGTCGTTTTTCCGGACCCGGTCGGGCCGGTGACGAGGACGAGACCTCGCTGCTCCATTGAGAGCTTCTCGAGGACTTTGGGAAGTCCGAGTTCGTCGAAATTCTGCGTAGTGGGAAGAACCCGACGCAATACCAGGCTGACGGACCCCCTCTGCCGGTAGACATTCACCCGGAAGCGTCCGAGTTCCTGTTTTCCATAGGCGAAGTCCGCCTCACTGGTCTCGCGAAACTCCTTCGCAGCTCGTTGCGTGAAAATTGTCTGAGCGTACGCTTCGGTGTCGGTCGGAGTGAGGGACTCGAGACTGGTCGGATGCAATTCGCCGTCGATCCGCATCACGGGTGGAGATCCAACCTTCAAATGCAAGTCAGATGCTTCCACGTCAATAACCTTTTTCAACAGATCATCAAGCGCAACCGCCATCAATGTCTCCCGTAGTGGTCCGAGGGTGATATCGGCAGCGGATAGGCGAGACTTAACGTACTTTCCAGAACTCCGCGACGCCGCGCTCCACGAGTTCGAGCGAGCGCCGGGCGGCGATTTCGGATTCCCCGTGTGATGGTGCGTTCGGGTCGATGACACCGGCGAAGCCGGAGAAGGTGGCCGCCACCGAATTCTGAATGGCGTTCAGGTCGTAGCCGCCCTCGAGAAACACGATGGTGCGGCCGGCTGGAACCAATCCAACCAGTGAGTTCGCCATGTAGGCATAGTCGGATTCGATCAGCCTGACCTCTGCGAGAGGATCGTCACGGTGTGCGTCATAGCCGGAGCTGACTAGAAGCCAATCCGGCCCAAACTGGCGGGCGACCGGCAGCACAACGCGGCGAAACGCTTCTCGATAGATGTCACCCATCGTTCCGGCCGGTACCGGGATATTTACGGTCATGCCCGCTCCAGGGCCATAGCCAAACTCGTCGAGCCATCCGCTCCCCGGGTAGAACGGGAACTGGTGAAGTGAGACATACAGGACGTTTCCGTCGGCTATGAACAGCTCCTGCGTCCCGTTGCCGTGATGAACATCCCA
>JAUVQS010000140.1 GCA_030598025.1 Acidimicrobiia bacterium
CCGGCGCCTTCATACTCGACGAACCATCGCTCCGCCTCTTCGAAATCGGAGGTGACCGGCGTCAGGTGCCATGGGAACTCGAGATCTCCGAAGAGTTGCTCCAGACGAGAGCGCCGCTCGACGTAGGGCACCGATCTCAAATCCTCACCGCGGTCGGCCAGGAGGTCGAAAACCACGAGCTCGGCGGGGATTTCCTTCGACAATCTCTCGATCCGCGACGCGGCCGGGTGGATTCGCAGCTGGAGAGTGTCGAACTCGGTCACCCCACCGACGACCATCACTACCTCGCCGTCGACGACCGTTCCCGCGGGCAACTGCCCCAGGGCCGGCGCCAACTCGGGGAAGTATCGCAACAGGGGCTTTCCGTTGCGGCTGTCCAACCGCAGCTCAGAGCCACCCCAGGCGATCATCCGGAATCCGTCCCACTTCGGCTCATACACCCAGCCGGGAGGCCGCGGAGGATCCTCCTTGACCTTGGCTCTCATAGGCTTCAGAGGTGGATCAAACGGCCAAGAGGACATGTCGAGCACGCTAACCGCCCGGCGAGCATTGTGTCTGCTCATCGTGCCGCCGGCGACCACCCGGTCAACCTCTCATGCCATACTCGATAGCAAAGACAAAGGGCATCAATGCAGTTCCTCAGCGAACGCACACCATCGCACGATCTCACCTACTCGGATGTCTTCCTGGTGCCGGGTTATGCAGACGTGGGATCGAGGATGCAGGTTGATCTGACGACTCCCGACGGCATCGGCACAACGATTCCGGTCGTTGTGGCCAATATGACCGCGGTTGCCGGACGCCGGATGGCAGAGACGGTCGCGCGGCGCGGCGGCGTCGCCGTGCTCCCTCAGGACATACCTGCCGAAGCCATCGCCGATATGACCTCGGCGGTGAAACGCAGCCACCTCGTCTTCGACACGCCGATCACCCTCCACCCATCCGACCGGATCATCAACGCACTCGACCTGATGCACAAACGCTCACACGGTGCGGTAATAGTCGTCGATCGGGCTCGCCGACCGGTCGGCATCTTCACCGAAGTCGACGGGGAGGGATTCGACCGGTTCACCCCGCTCGAAGACGTCATGAGCTCCCACACCATCGCCATTTCCGACGCGCTCCCGCCGGAAGATCTCTTCAACGCCCTTTCTGAACGGCGGGTGCATCTGGCCCCGGTTATCGACGACGACGGCCGCCTATCGGGAGTCATTACCGAGAAGGGCGCACTCCGGGCGACGCATTACCGACCGGCGCTCGACGGCACCGGCAAACTGCTGGTTGCTGCCGCAGTCGGCGTGAACGGGGATGTGGCCGCCAAGACCAGAACTCTCATGGAGACCGGTGTCGATGTGATCGTGGTGGATACGGCGCACGGCCATCAACAGAAGATGATTGACGCCCTTACCGCGGTCCGCTCGGTCAATGATGAACTCCCGGTGGTGGCAGGAAACGTTGTCACCGCTCAGGGCACCAAGGATCTGCTCAACGCGGGTGCCGACATCGTCAAGGTCGGTGTGGGTCCGGGGGCCATGTGTACCACCCGGATGATGACGGGAGTTGGTCGACCACAGTTCTCGGCCGTGCTGGATTGCGCCACAACGGCCCGGGCTGCCGGGAAGCACATTTGGGCGGACGGCGGTATCCGTCATCCGCGCGATGTCGCTCTTGCCATCGCGGCCGGGGCTGCCAACGTGATGATCGGCTCCTGGTTCGCCGGCACGTTTGAATCCGCCGCCGATACATTGCGGGACTCCGATGGCCGCCTCTACAAGGAGAACTACGGCATGGCTTCCCGGAGGGCGGTCACGTTCAGGTCACGGGCCGAATCAGCGTTTGAACGGGCGCGCAAGGAGATGTTTGAAGAGGGCATCTCGCAGTCACGCATGTATCTCGATCCAGCGACGCCGAGTGTCGAAGATATCCTCGACCGCATAGTCAGCGGCGTCCGATCGGCGAGCACCTATGTGGGAGCAACGACGATCGACGAGTTTCACGAGCGGGCGATCATCGGCGTCCAGTCGTACACCGGATACACCGAGGGACAACCCATCCCCGAGAGTTGGTAGGCCGCGAGAGTCAGCGCCTCCTGCGTCTGGCCCCGGATCCGCTGCCGCCGAGGAATACTCCGGCGCCCATCACGAACCCGAAGTCGTACCAACCGCCGCTGTTGAACACTTCGTAGACGTTCACGTTGTCGCTGAACAGCGAGATGATGAACGTGAAGGGCAGGATGATCCCATGCCACAATCCGGTCCAGAAGCCGGCGATCTCACCATCGTCGCCTGCCAGATCGACCTCCGGATTGACGCCGGCCGCGCATGCTGCCAGCAGCAGAACCATCAGGACCACAATCGCCAGAAACCCTTTTCGTCTCACGAGCACCTCCTTTCGAAGATGCTAGTGAACCGCGCCACCCGCCTACCGATCCAAGTTCTCACGGGATTCTTAGATCGATCTCACCGTTCGTTCAATGGAGGGTCGGATACTGTGCGTATAGGAGGCAGGTACACATATGAAGAAACTTCTGATCGGATCCATTGCACTTCTCACGGCCGGCGTGCTGGCCGTGGTGGGAATCGCCTTTCTGGGGCCGGATGGTGCCCTCGCCCAGGAAACAGACGAGACCAACACGATCACCGAACACCGGTTCACTCCGCTCGACGAGGCCCTCGACGAACTCGTATCAGA
>JAUVQS010000095.1 GCA_030598025.1 Acidimicrobiia bacterium
CCCACGCCCAGACCGGTGTATCCACCTACCCAGGTGAGCCGGCCGCCGTGGGCGGATCCCCAGGTGGGGGCGAAGTGTGTGGTGGTTGCGATGGGCCCACCCCAACGGTGTGTGAACCGCAATCCCTCGAGCTGGGGGAACGTTTCGAAGAAGTGTTCGGCCAGTATGCCGTGCGTGCCGTCGCTCTGATCATGTTGCGGATCCACGCCGTTGCCGAAATGGTAGGTGGCGTCGTAACCGCCCCAGAGAATCCGATTGTCTTCGGTCAGGCGGTAGTAGTGGAACTGGTTGGAAGCGTCGCCCACGCCCTCCCGTTCCTGCCAGCCGATCGAGGCCAGCTGTTCCGTACTCAACGGTTGAGTCATGAGTACATGGTCGTAGACCGGGATCATGTACCGGCGCGGGCGGCGAATCGGGCCGGCATAAGCGTTGATAGCCATCACCACTCGCCCGGTTCGGACGGTGCCATTTGGCGTCGTGACCTGCAAGCTTGCGCCGTCGTCCTCCACCGCCAGCACACCAGAGTGCTCGTAGACAGTGGCCCCCAATGACTCTGCCGCAGCACGTAGCCCCCAGCAGAGTCGGGCCGGATCGACCAGCGCAGAGTCGTTATGCCGAAGGAGGCCACCCAGATAGGTAGGAGAGTGAATCCGCGCCTGCAGAGCGTCGATGTCGAGCAGTTCGACATCATCGCCAATCGACTCGTGCACCTCGAGTCCCTTCTGCAACGCCTCGAGATGCCAGGCTTCAGTGGCACCATCGATTTCAGCAGCCCGCCGGAAGTCCGCATCAATCCCGTAACGGTTGATGCTCGCTTCGATACCGTCGAGGTTCTCGCGCCCCATGCGGACCAGGGGACCCATATCGTTGGGCCAGTGGAAGAGACCGTTCTGGACTCCATGGGTCAATGAGGCGTCGCAGAATCCACCGTTGCGCGAGCTCGCACCAAAGCCACATCGTTCACCCTCGAGCAATACGACGGTCAGATCCGGCTGTTCTTCGAGAGCCTGGATGGCCGCCCACAGCCCCGTGAGTCCGCCGCCGATCACCGTGAGGTCGGCGGAAACTTCGCCACCAAGGGTTGGCGCAGGATCAGGCGCGTCCTCGTGCTCGGACCAGAACACCGCAGGCTTGGCGCCGGCCAGGGCCTGCTTGGCCCAACCTTCAGCACTCATTGCTTCTGCTCCAGATCTCGGTCACGGCGTTGCGGTAGGTTTGCGGCCGGCGTGTCGGATGACCGTTCATCTTCACCTCACATCCGGACGCGCAGGTTCTTCGGGTCGTACATCGGCCGCAGCGACGCTTTGGCCGAATGGCGTTCGCCTGCAACCAGGATCTCGAAACTTCCCGACCGGAGAAGGTCGGGCGTCACACCGTCGGGGTGGTCAACGTAGCCGAACCCCATGGCGGCTCCGAGTGTGTGCCCGTAGGCGCCGGACCGGAGGTATCCGACGGCGACTCCGTCGAGCAGGATTGGTTCTTCTCCGTAGAGCAGTGGCTCGGGATCCTCAAGGAGGAACTGCACCAGCCGGGACTTCAGGGGCCGGTTCTCCCGTTGCGCCAGGAGCGCTTCGCGACCCACGAATCCGTCTGGCTTGTCGAAGTCGACCGCGAACCCGAGTCCCGCTTCGAGTGCGGTATCACTGTTCTCCATGTCGAGCCCGTAATCTCGCCGTCCCGCTTCGGTGCGGGCGCTCTCGAGTGTCTCGATGCCCGCATGGGCGAGACCAAACTCAGCGCCGACCTCGATGATCCGGTCGTAGACGCCGAGGGCGAACTCGGTGGGGATGTAGAGTTCCCATCCAAGCTCACCTACGAAACTCATCCGCAACGCCCAACCTCTCGCCTGGTGCAGATCTATCTCCTGACCGGTGAAGTAGGGGAATGCGTCGTTGGTCAGGTCGGCGGTCGTCATTGTGCTCAATAGATCGCGCGACCTGGGGCCCAGCACACTCAGCAGTGTGTAGCCGGAGGTGACATCCGTTACGTAGGCGTGTCCGTCGGCGGGCACGCCCTTGCGCAGCATTCTTTCGACCCGTCGGTGGAACAATTCGGCGGCAACGATGAGGAACCGGTCCTCCGCCATCCTGGTCACCGTCACATCGGCCTCAACGCCACCGCGCTCATTCAGGAACTGCGTGTACACGCATTGCCCGACCGGGACGGCGACGTTGTTGCCTGCGACGTAATTCAGACACTTCTCAGCGTCGGGACCCTGCAGCAGGAACTTCGACATTGAAGAGAGATCGAAAAGGGCGACGCCTTCGCGGACGGCCTTGTGCTCGGCGGCGTGGTACTCGAACCATTCCTTCCGGAGGTAGCTTTGCCGGTATTCGACTTCGACACCAGGTGGAGCGAACCAGGAGGCGCTCTCCCACCCGGAGGAGTCGCCGAAATGAGCTCCGGCCTTCTCGAGGCGCTCGTGAACGGCTGAGCGTCGTACATTGCGCGCCGTACTCGGGTGGGAGTGTGGCCATGAGCCTGTCGAGTGGAGTCTGCCGAGCAACTCAACGCTGCGTTCCTTGAGGTAGGGACGGCTGGTCTGGAACGGCAGCAACCTGGCCAAATCAAAGTCCGTTATATCTATCGGCGGAAGGCCGTCGACGATCCAGTTGGCGACTATGGATCCGGCCCCCCCACCTGTAAGGATTCCCAGCGAGTTGAATCCGGCGGCGACGAAGAAGTTGTCGAGTTCGGGCGCTTCCCCGATCAGGAAGCCGTTGTCCGGCGTGAAGCTCTCCGGGCCGGTGAACAGCTTGCGGATCCCGACGTTTGCCAGGTTGGGAAGGATCTCCATGGCGTACTCGAGGAACGGCCCTAACCGGTCCCAGTCCGAGGGTATTTCACCAAAGCTGAAGTCGTCCGGGACCTTGTCGAGCGACCAGGGGGCCGCGACCGGCTCGAACAGACCGACCATGAGACCCCCGACTTCCTCGCGGTAGTAGGCGAAGCGATCGGGATCCTCGAAGATGGGCAGATCGCGTGACACCCCTTCGAATGGCTCGCTGATCAGGTAGGCATGCTCGATCGCTTGCAGAGGCACCGAAACGCCGGCCAACGCACCGACCTGTTTGGCCCACATGCCGGCACAGTTGACCACGTACTCGGCTTCGATCGTTCCGCTCTCGGTCACGACGCCGATAACGCGACCGTCGGCTTGCGTGAAACCGGTGACCTTGGTGCCCTCGATTATGCGAGCACCACCCATCCTGGCCCCTTTGGCCAGGGAGAGCGTGACGCTCGACGGGTCGGCCCGCCCTTCGTTGGCCGTGAAGAAGCCGGCCCTGACATCTTTCGCGTCGACCTGAGGCCACATGGCGGCGACCTCAGCCGGAGAGATCTCCTCGCGGTCGATTCCCATCAACCTCATGAAGTCGGCTTCTCGCCGGAGTTTGTGTGTTCGCTCTTTCGTGCTTCCCGTCTGCAGGTATCCGACCGGACGAAAGCCCGTCGAGAGACCGGTCTCATCCTCGAGGCCCTCGAACAGATCTCGCGAATACTTCGCCATCCAGGCCAGTGTCTGCGTCGTCATGCCACCCGACACAACGAGGCCTGCCGCGTGCCAGGTAGTCCCGGAGTTGAGCTGGTCGCGCTCCAAGAGGACAACGTCATTCCATCCGAGCTTCGTCAGGTGATAGGCGACGCTGGCGCCGATCACCCCGCCTCCGATGATTACCACTCGGGCACGATCGGGGAAACCCTTGCTGGAATCGGCGCCCGGCGTTGGGTCTGAAGTCTGCCGGCTGTGACCATCCTCACTGATCATGAGCTCTCACCCTTCGTTCGTGACCGTTCTATTCGACGCTCGTACAAATCGTGACGGTCATCGAGGACGGGTCCCCGTTCCGTTTTTCGATTCTCAACTGATGCCCGCGGAGTAGCCACTACGCCACCCCCCAGTTGTAGGTCTGTTTTTCCAACCGGAGGTAGGTGAAGACTTCCGCATACAGCACACCGGGTTGCATGCGGATATCTTGTAGGACCTCCAGCAATCGATTGGTGTCCTCGCACAAGATCTCGGCCAGGAGATCAAAGCGACCGGCCGTGACCAGCAGGTAGACAACTTCAGAATGAGCCTCCACGCCGGCCACCACTTCGTCGATATCACCCTGCACCTTGATGCCGACCATCGCTTGCGCGAGTTGGCCGGTAGCGGTCGGATCCGAGACCGCCACGATGGAGATCACGCCTTCATCGATCAGCTGCAACACTCTCTGCCGAGCAGCCGCCGGCGATAGATCGACGAGCGGGCCGAGTTTTGAGTACTGCATCCGGCCATCGGTCTGCAGGATTCGGATAATCTTCTTGTCGGTTTCGTCTAGGCGGGAACGTGGTTGTGCAGCGACCGATTGCTCGATCATCGCCCCAAGCCCTTCGTCGACCCCTTCCGGTGGTTGGATTGCCGATTCAATCGGCACTCACAAGGTATTCGAGCGTAACGATCGATTGCTGATTCCATTTCGTCATTTTCGCTTGCAACCTTCGCAATTGCAATCAATAATGCTGCCATGGTCGGCGAGGAGTCGCCAGGGCTCACAAACAGCGGAACGTTCACGCAGTCCGGGAGGTGCTGCAAGCCGGCCGGCGGAGTCGGTAGCCGCTCAGCCGACAAGGCCGGCGGGCGGCAGGTACTCTCCGTTAGGAGGGTGCCGCGAAGGAACGGTGGGCGCTAGGGAAGGGGCGCCAAAGAAGAACCGGAAAGTGGATCGCGAAAACCAGATCCCGACCGAGGAGGAAGGTCACGTGAGCAACGAGCAAACATCAGGACGTCGTGGCAGCCGCGACGCCATCATGAGAGAGCTATCCCGAAAGGGGATAGACAGACGAGAATTCCTCAGGAAGGCCGGAGGAACAGGCCTCTTCCTGCTCGGTGGCCCGGCACTCCTGGCCGCCTGCGGTGTTGACGGCTCCGAAACCTCGACCACCCTGGCCGGCACGGGCACCACCGCGACGACGGCCGCAGCCGGACCGAAGAAGCTGATCGTCGCGAACTGGCCGTTCTACATCGATCCAGGTGGAGACGACAGCTACTTCGAGACTTCAACCCTTGACGACTTCACGGCGGAGACCGGAATTGAAGTCGAGTACATCGAAGAGATAAACGACAACGACGGATTCTTCGGTAAGTACCAGGCGCCGCTGAGCGCCGGCGAGAACATCGATCGGGATATCGCAGTGCTCACCGACTGGATGGCCGCCAGGTTCATCCGCCTCGGCTGGACCGAGGAAATCGACTACGCCAACGTTCCTAATGCCTCCAATCTCGTTGACGCCCTGAAGAGCCCGGGATTCGATCCCGATCGGAAGTACACGCTGCCATGGCAATCGGGCTTCACCGCCATCGGATACAACCCGGCGCTGACGGGAGGTGAACTCACCTCGGTGAACGACATCTTCGATCCGGCTTTTGCCGGTAGCGTGAGCATGCTCACGGAGATGCGCGACACTGTGGGTCTTGTGATGCTCGGCATGGGTATCGATCCGGCCACCTTCACGATGGACGAGGCAGGCCAGGCCATCGCCAAGATCCAGGAAAACGTGGACAACGGTCAGATCCGTCAGTTCCTCGGCAACGAATACGGCGGCGAACTCGCGCAAGGGAACCTGTCGGTTGCGTTCGCCTGGTCCGGCGACGTTGTCCAGCTCCAACTAGACAATCCGGACCTGCAGTTCCTGGTTCCCGACGAGGGCCTCATGTTGTGGTCTGACAACATGTTGATCCCCAAGGGCGCCACCAATAAGGCCGAAGCCGAAGCGTTCATGAACTACTTCTACGACCCGGTAGTGGCCGCCAAGGCCGAGAGCTGGATCAACTTCATCCCTCCCGTCGCAGGCGCACAAGAGGCGCTTCGCGAGCTTGCGGTTGAGATGGACGACGAAGAACTGGCCGCCATCGCAGACGATCCGCTCATCTTCCCGGATGAGGCCACGCTGGCCAAGACTCACATCTTCAGGGACCTGACCGAGGAAGAGGAGACAGAGCTGAACGAGATGTTCACCGCCGTCACCGGTGGATGAGCGAGTGACCACAGCGGTTGCAGAGACGGAAGGCGGGGTCGGGTCACCCGAACCCCCCGCCCTCGCACTCGTCAAAAACAACAAGCGGTTAGGCGATGTGCGTGGCGTCGCTGACCTGACGTTGTGCA
>JAUVQS010000045.1 GCA_030598025.1 Acidimicrobiia bacterium
GTACCCGACGTGGACTTAATCAATTGTGCTTTACAGAGATTCGGCGCTGATCTCCACCACGACATTCTCTGGGAATATGGGCTTTGAGGGTCGGCGGCTTCGCCGTCGACGTATTACGTATGACGTACAACGTAGGACGACTCCGGGTCTCGTGCAGAATACGTGGTACGAGGTACGTGACGTCGGCGGTGAAGCCGCCGAACTCAGATTGCTCCGGCGATGAAGAAGGCTGCCGCGGTTGCCCAGACGGCGTAGAAGATCGGCAACTCGACTTCCTCGATCCAGGCGTTATGGCCCCACAATTCTCGAACACCCCACAGGGCTGGAACACCCAGGAACAATCCAGCCGTCATCCCGGCTCGCCCTGCACTTCGAATAACCGTGATGGCGAAATCGAACGGCTGCGGCAGCTCATCGACGAACCGCCGGGCGTAGTTGGCAATAACAAACAGCGTCAGGCCGGCCAGCAGAGCCCCAATCGCCCCGGCGATGGCCACCTCGATATCGGTGAATCTCCCGCGACGCCGCGTCGAGTACCCGATCGGCCCCTCGACGGCCACGCCAAGCGCGAAGGCACCGAACACAGCAATCACGAGGCCGGATCCGAGCATCGAACCCGTCGAATCGGTGAGCCCGATCTCCACGACGTCGAACCCGTCGAGAAGCACGGCGATTGCCAAACCGAGGAGGCCGGTGCCAACGACCAGCAGTCCGACATCAAAGCTCGTCCCCACCGTGTGCACGCCCAGCCCAAGGAGACGCCTTGCCTGCGACTCTGCAGGGGTCTGGGTTTGGGAGCTCGAATCGGTCAACGGTTGCCTTCGCCGGCGGACGACCAGCCTACCGTGTCGGCATCGGCAGCTTGCAGAGCCTCCCAATAGAGCTCGACTGGATGCGCAACTCGATAGGCACCACCGAGGTGTCCGCGCAGTTGTATCTCACATCCCGGGTTCGCCGATGCGACCAGGGTGGATCCGGAGGCCCTCACCTGATCGGCCTTCTTCCGGCCCAACTCGTCTGAGGCAGCCGGCTGAAGCACGCTGTACATGCCGGCCGCTCCACAGCACATCCCGTCTTCGTCGATCTCGACTGGTTCGTATCCGGCTGCCGCCACGATCTGGCGCGGCTCTTCCACTATTCGCTGAGCATGTCGAAGGTGGCAGGGATCCTGGATCGCTACCTTGCCCCTCGGCACCTCGAGGTGTGGAAGCCGACCGTCGGCAATCGCCTCTGCCACGATTTCAGTCACGTCCTTGACCTTCGACGCCAGGATCACGCCGGCGTCGCCGGCCCAGTTGCCGTACTCCTTCAGATGAGCCCCGCAACCGGCCGCATCGGTCACAATCAGATCTGCCGAGACGAAGGCTTTGACGTTCTGTCTCGCCAATCGCCTGGTTCCCAGTACATCTCCGTCGTGAGCGGCCAACGCTCCGCAACACGTCTGACCATCAGGGACCACCACCCGATACCCCGACCGGCGCAGCACCTGAACGGTGGCCTCATGAACTTCAGCGAACCAGGGATCCATGACGCATCCGGCTAGAACGGCCGCCACTCCGGCGCCGGCCGGTTCGACCGGCGCGAAGGTTGATCCGATGGTCGAGAGCGGCTTCTTCGGTAATGGTCGAAGGCCCCCGATCGACGTCTTTATCTGACGGGGGAGCCACCGGGCGGGCACATTGCGCTGCACCATCCGGGCGATCCTGGTGACAGAGCGCATGACCCGGACGGACCCGATCCATCTCCCGGTAATCAACCGGCGAAGCCGGCGAAGTGGAGATGGGAGTTGTGCGGCGATCTCGATCCGAGCACCTTCCATCGCCCGCCCGAAAGGAACCATCGACGGGCAGACCACTTCACAAGCTCGACATTGAAGGCAGAAGCTCATCAGATCATCGAAGACATCATTGAGTTCCGCCTGGCCGCCGGCCACCGCGCTCATCACCATCAACCGGCCGCGAGGTGAAGCAGACTCCATGCCCGTGAGCCGAAACGTCGGGCATTGTGGCAGGCAAAGCCCGCATTGGATACAGGCGGACAGCTCAGATCTCGTCGGGGCCTCCGGTGTAACCCAGGCCATCAAAGCCCTCCGGGAAGCCGGCCGGGATTCAGAATCCGCACTGGATCGAATCGCTGCACGATCCGCTTCTGGAGCGATAGCGCCGGAGGTGGAGTGCCCCAAGGGTCGATTCGTTCGTACAGCTCCGCTGGGCCTGCGACGAGCACCAATGCTCCACCCACCGACTCAGCCCAGGTTCGCAGTGCCTGGACGTCGCCATCGGGCCCGCCGATCAGGATCTCACCGACTCCCAGTGCAGCCTGATACTCGTACTTCGCATTGACTTCATTGATCGCGGTCCGCACCTTCGACGGCGGAACACGCAGCGACCACTGGACCTCGCCCGCGAGTTCTCCCGGCCAGTTCCAACCATCTACCACCTCACCACCGATGGCCGACGCTTGACCCTCGACCTCCTCAGGTGTGCCACCCAGGAATACTCTGGCGCTCCCCCCCATCTCTACTACCGCTTGCGGTCGGAATGCGGTGGCGAGCGCGGCGTCGCCATCGGACGCCATTACGGTCGCCTTCGCAGGCGGAAGTGGCCACAGCTTCAAGCAAACCTGCCCGATCAAGCCGAGCGATCCGAACGAGCCCGTCGCAAGCCGTGGAAGGTCAAAACCGGTGACATTCTTGACGACCCTTCCCCCACCTCGCACTTTTCGACCATCGCCGGTTATCAACGTGACCTCGAGAAGGCGTTCACGAGTCGGCCCGTAGCGCGCTCGACGCCAACCACTGATTCCGGCCGCCACCACACCACCCACCGTTGCGGTTCCCGGAGTCTCAGGAAGGGCGGCAGTGAGGCCGTGCTGTTCGAGATGTGCCTCGAGATCCTCCACCAGGACACCGGCTTCAACGGTGACGGTGAGGTCCTCCGGCTGGAAGTCGACGAATCGATTGAGGTTGGCGGTCGACAAGACCACCACCGGATCGAGGCGCCCTCCATAGCCCTGATGGGATCCACCACCCCATATCAGAGTCCGCAGATGGTGCTCGCTGGCCGCGTCGAGAACTGCCTCGATCTCCTCGAAGGACGATGGAGCAACCGTTGCATCAGCATCCGGCGCTCCATCGATCGGATCAACCTGACCCGGGAGGCCATCGAGAGCAGAGCGAACCGAAGTCACACCCACATCCCTTCGAGCGGCGGACGGCCGAGATCGAAACAACGCGAACCGGCCGGCAGGATCTTGTCCGGGTTGAACATCTCATCGGGATCGAAGGACTCACGGACCCGAGCCTGAGCATCCAGATCCGCCTCATTGAATACGAGCTTCATCAGGTCCCGCTTCTCAATGCCTATCCCGTGCTCGCCCGAGAGCGAGCCCCCAACGTCGACGCATATCTCAACCAGCTCCCGGGCGGCCTCCTTCACCCGATCGAGCATGCCCTCCTCTTCTGAATCGAACGCCATGAGAGGGTGGAGGTTGCCGTCACCCGCGTGGAACACGTTCAACATCATGATCCCGTAGCGGTCGGCGATCTCATAGACACGGGTCATCGTCTCGACGAGTTTGGTGCGTGGGACCACCGTGTCGTGCAGGTAGTAATCGGGAGCAGCTTGCGCCACCGCACCGAAGGCAGACTTGCGTCCGAGCCAGAGCCTTGCTCGTTCGGCTTCATCGGCAGCAACGCGAATCGTCGTGGCGTTGTTCTGCCCGGCCACCTCTTCGACAATGGCGGCTTCAGCCTCGACCGCCGCCGAAAGTCCCGTGACCTCGGCCAGCAGAACGGCAGCTGCGTCGGTCGGGAAGCCCGCACTGACAAACCGCTCGACGGCCTGGGTCATACGCTGATCCATCATCTCCAGGGCGGCCGGCACCACACCGCGGGCGATGATGCCTGAAACGGTGGCAGCGGCATCCTCGACGCTGGCGAATGCGGTGAGCAACGTTCGCACATCGGGCGGATTCGGAGTCAGACGCACCAATGCTTTTGTGATGATTCCGAGGGTTCCTTCCGACCCGACCACCACACCGCGCAAATCGAGTCCAACCGGATCTGGAGCCGGGCCACCCAACATCACCACGTCACCGTCGGCAGTGACCATCTCGAGAGCCAGGACGTGGCTAACCGTCGAGCCTTCGGCCAGGCAATGCGGGCCGCCGGAGTTGTTGGCGATGTTTCCGCCGATCGTGCACGCCGATTGTGAGGACGGATCCGGAGCGAAGTGGTAGCCGAGCGGCTCCGTCTGCTTGGAGAGATCCAGGTTGATCACCCCGGGCCCCACCCAGGCCGTCGCATTCTCTTCATCGATCTCGACCGAATTCATCTTGGTGAGGACGACCACCAGGCCCGGTTGAGTCGGAACTGCACCTCCGGCCAGGCCGGTGCCGGCGCCTCTCGCCACAATCGGTGTCCGGTAGTGACGGGCCAACCCCACGATCGAGGCGACCTCAGCCGTGGTTTCCGGGAAGGCGACGAGTTCAGCATCTCCACGGACAACGCCGGAGTCAATGCCATACACCCAGCGTTCCAGCGGCTCAGACAGCACCCGATCATGGCCGAGAATGTCGCGCAATTCGGCAGTGAGCGTCATGCAGGCAGATTACCCAACTGACGTGACGACCGCAGCGTGGTGGGTTTGCGCGACATGCCCCTGCGAATAGTCCCCCCATTGGGGGAAGGTACCGCTCGCCGGCAGGCGAGGGGTAGGAGGTGTTCTGGGACTCCCTGCTGTGACGGAGCATTTCTCCCACTGGGCCCGATTCCGAGGGGGCTTCAAGGCGTTTCGACTGGTTCGGTAAGGCCCCCTTCCCCCCAACGCTCGCTACGCTCGCTGAGGGGGACCAAGAGCCCCCCTACCCGTTGCTATCGCAACAGGCCCCTTCCCCCCAACGCTCGCTACGCTCGCTGAGGGGGACCAACCGATGTGATCCTCAGGCGAACGGACCCCACTCCCCGGGTGGATCGTGGTGACCCTGGGTGAGGTTCCAGGTGTCCCACTGCTCGGCGACCAGGCCGGACACGTCGAAGCGGAGGAGCGAAGTCCCGGCCAGCGTTACATCGATGCCTTCCTCACGGAGGTTCGCCCACCAGGGGATCGCGGCAGAGTCGCCGCTCACGATCGGCTTCCCCATGCTGACCGTCGGTGCTTCTTCCTCTCCGAAGACTCTGGACACATAGGAACGAACACCGTCCTGCCCCCGATAGGCCTCACGAAATGGCTCGGTGGAGAGGACGGCGTCCTCGGCGTACAGGGCAACTATCGATTCCACGTCCAGGGCCTCCCAGGCACTCTGCCATACCAACGCCCAACGATGAGCTGCCTCAACAGGTTTCATGCCGTACCCCAGCCTCCTCCGCCCGGCGTTCGCACGAGCAGTCGATCGCCTGAGGCAACCTCGAATGTCACCTTCCCCGGCACACGCTCGGGGGTAGCTCCTTTTCGGATCACCCAGTCCTCGCCGATGGCCCCCGGACCGCCACCCATCAGACCCCAGGGAGCATTCCGTCTCCGCTCCCCCATGAGCGACACGGTGGCCGGTGCATTGAACTCGATCTCTCGCTCGATGCCCTCACCACCTCGAAACTCTCCCTCACCGCCGCTACCTCGCCGAAGGCCATATCGCAGCACCCGGAACGGATAATGGGTCTCGAGTGACTCGATGGGGGTGTTCTTGGTGTTCGTCATGCCCGTGTGAATCCCCGACTGGCCGGATCTGCCGGGTCGCCCACCCTGGCCGCCGGCCAGGGTCTCGTAATAGGCGAAGTCATCCGATCCGATGAGCACATTGTTCATCGTGCCTTGCGATGCGGCGGGGACCCGCTCGGGCGCAGCCTGGGCGAGAGCGCCCAGAAGAACATCGGCTATTCGCTGGCTGGTTTCCACGTTGCCGGCAGCCACAGCCGCGGGAGATTCAGCAGCCACCAGCGATCCGGTCGGAGCCGCCAACTCCAGAGGCCGGTAGCAGCCGCCGTTGGCGGGGATCGTCGGATCCGTTGCCACTCGAACCGCGTAGTAGAGGCAGCTTCGAGTGACTGCCTCGACTGCGTTGATGTTTCCGTCGATCTGGGGGTGCGTTCCCGCGAAATCGGCCGACAGTCGGTCTCCCTCGATTCGAACGGCTACCGCTATCGGAAGATCCCGATCACCCCACTCCATGACATCGGTGAACTCAAAGAGCCCATCCGGAAGAGAGCCCAGGGCGGCTCGCATCCGCCGCTCCCCATAAGCGAGCAGGGCGGAGCTCAGCCCATCGTACGAATCAACTCCTTCGGCCGCGATGAGCGAGTGAAGGCGACGAGCTCCCACCTCATTGGCACCAAGCTGAGCCGACAGATCACCGAGCCGTTCCGCCGGGGTCCGCGTGGCTCCGAGGAACGGCTCGACGAACTCGGGAATCCACTCACCGTCGTGAACTGCCGGTGTTGGTGGAACGCGGTGACCCTCCTGGTCGACATGGATCGCGTGCGCCGGCATCGATCCGGGAGCCTCGCCTCCCACATCTGCGTGATGAGCGCGATTGGCGACCCAACCGACCAAACGCCGATCGAAGAACACCGGTCGGACCAGGGTTAGGTCGTTCAGGTGGGTTCCACCGAAGAAGGGATCGTTGACTGCGTATTGCGCATCCGGCTCCACACCGTCGCCGAATCGGCTCAAGACTGCCGCGACCGAAGCCGGCATCGAACCAAGATGGACCGGGATGTGCTCGGCCTGGGCCAGCATTTCTCCCGAGGCCACGAAAAGGGCTGCCGAGCAATCGGCCCGCTCTTTGATGTTCGGAGAGTACGAGGTGCGGCGCAGCACCATTCCCATCTCGTCCGCGATCGAAGCGAACTGGTTTCGTGCAACTTCGAGGGCGATCGGGCTGATAGAGGTCACCAGCTCACCTCGAGAGCGCCGGATTCAGACACGATGGCCCGCTCTCCGGTTCCCAGGTATGTGGTTGCTTCGCCTTCTTCGATGATCGCCGGACCAGCGACCTCGCGGTCGGGAGCGAGGCCGGCCCGCCACCAGACGGATGCCTCCACCGAACCCTCCGAGGAGAAGAGTGTCCGAGTTCCCCGGTAGGCATCTCCTTCAGGCCGGAACGGCGGAAGATCACTCCATGCCATCGCCGGCGACCCGACCGCTTCGGCTCGCAGTGTGACAACCTCGATCGGGTCGTCGGGCCGCGCAAAGCCGTTGCGCTCATGATGGGAGGCGTGAAAACGGTCGCCTAGGGCCTCCCATCCCTCACCAACCTCGTAGTCAACGGAGGTCTCGTGGGCCTGACCCAGATATCGGACGTCGACCACGAGGCGCAGACGATCCGGCCGGCGACCTGTTTCCAATCGATAGGCCTTCTCTGCGTCGCTCGCCAGCGATCCCACAAGCTGATCCAGCCGCTCTCCGGATCGCAACAACACACTCCGCGCCGCATCATGGCGCGGAGGGCTCAGAAGCAGACCGAAGGCGGAGAAGACCCCGGCGAAGGGAGGAATAACCACACCCGCCATCTCGAGGTTTCGAGCCAGGGCGGTTGCATGGAGACCGCCGGCGCCACCAAAGGCCACCAGAGCGGCATCTCGAGGGTCGGCGCCCTGCTCAACCGATACGGCCCGGATCGCCCTGGTCATGTGTGCCTCAACGACCTCGACCATCCCCAGCGCCGCCTGATGATGCTCCAGGTCGACCTTCGTGCCAAGCCGGCTGAGAGCACCGTGTGCCAGGTCCGTGCGCAAAGGAACCGACCCCGCCAGGCGCACGTCCGGTCCTATCCGGCCCAGCACCAGATTGGCATCGGTAACGGCCGCCTCGAATCCACCCCGGTCGTAGGAAGCGGGGCCCGGATTAGCACCAGCGCTGTGGGGGCCGACGCGAAGCGCTCCCCCGGGATCGACCCATCCGATACTCCCGCCGCCTGCACCAACAGTGTGGACCGCGACAGACGGAAGCCGGCAAGGATATCCGTCGATCGCCCGTTCGTACGACACCTCCGGTCGCCCGCCTTCAATACGGCACACATCGGTCGAGGTACCTCCCATGTCGAAGGAGATCAAACGCCCATACCCGAGCGCCTCCCCAAGAGCGGCCGACGCTACAACACCTCCGGCGGGGCCCGAGAGCAGGACTGCGGCAGGCAGACGGCCCGCCGCACCGATATCCATCAGACCACCGGAAGACCGCATCACCAGAATCTCCGGGGGCAGACCTACTCCCGAAGCCCGCTCGACAAGTCGACGGAGGTAGGAGGCCATCACCGGCGTCAAGTAGGCGTTGAGAATGGTCGTAGACGTTCGCTCGAACTCGCGGAGTTCGCCCACGACCTCACTGCTGATCGAAACAGGCACGTCGGGAAGCGCGGCGACGATAGCGTCGCGCGCCAGTTTCTCATGCTCTGGATTGCTGAACCCGAACAACAACGAGACGGCGACCGCGTCCGGCCGGGCCGTCGCAAGCGCTCGCGCCACCTCGTCGAGGTTGGCGGGTGCCAGATTCGCTGCGGCATCCAGCGACGATCGCTCCACGACCCCGAACCGATCGGAAGGTTTCACGAGCGGTGTTGGCCGGTCGGCGAAACTGTCGTAGAGCGACGGACGATCCTGACGGCCGATCTCGACGACATCGGCAAACCCTTCTGTCGCCACGAGGGCAGTCCTGGCCCCCTTCCGTTCGAGCAGTGCGTTGGTGGCCACGGTTGTGCCGTGTAGCAATGCCTCGATCGAATGACCATCTGCCAGTTCCAGGGCACCGTCAACGACGCCCTCCGATTGGTCCGGCGTTGATGAGGTCTTGCCGATGTGCAGATGCAGCCCGTCCCACCAGGCGAGGTCGGTGAACGTACCGCCAACGTCTACGCCGAGAGTCACGATGCGTCACTACTCTCTGACGGGTAGGAAGGATCAACGACCATGCCCGTTCGAATAGAGAACACACCCAACCCGAACGCCTTGAAGTTCACCGTCGGCATCGATGTGGGAGGGCCGAAGACGTTCGTTCCCACCCAGGCGACCGACGAGCCCATGGCAAATGCTCTTCTCCAACTCGAAGGCGTGACGAGTGTCTTCATGACCGCCGATTTCGTGACATTGACCAAGGCACCTGATGCTGATTGGGGATCGATAGCTCCGACCGCCCAAGCGATCATAGAGGCTGAGTTTCCGGGATAGTCACCCGGGCCTCGCCGAGATTGCGCCGCAGGTGCGCCGCCAAATGAGGCTACCTGCTCCGGCCTAGGGCAGCGGAAGAGTCGGGGAGCCATCGGAGGTCAGCCAGACGGCGATGACCCTCACGGGCCCATACGGAGACTCCACCGATACCTCGATTCGCCATCGATCACCGATGGGCCCGCCCCCGATGATCGTCCCGCTCCCCCACGGATCCGCTGCTCTGAGGGCAGCCTGCGTCAGGAGCTCGGGAAGCACAGTGGGTTCGACAACCGGCGGGATCACCGCCAGGGATTCCATGACCACCGGGACCGGCAGGTCGACGACCGATGTGCTCTCCCCTGCCACCTTCACCATGACGTCCATAGCCTCGAGCGGCAATCGAACGGTCCCGGACTCACCACCCGCCAGAAGCTGCATTAGCAGCCTCACGCGGAAGAGTCCATCACCCAGATCGTCAACGGATCCAGCGGTAGCCCACTCCACATACATCCACGAATCGCCGGATCGGTTCGCCCACTCCCGCACATCTCGTTCGGCGACCGTCGCCACCTTCCGAGCCACATCGAGCGGCGGGGAAGCGGCCATCAAATCGGCCTCCGAGTAGACGGCCGGCGCCGCGACGGTCTCCGGGACCTCGACGACCGGCGGTTGAGTGATGAAGGATGTCGAAGGCGCAGCAGTCGCCACCTCCGGCTGCCAAACCATGCGGGCCACAACGGCCGCCAGAGCGGCTGCGATCAGGAGAGCAGCGATGAAGTACATCCACCGACCTCTATCGGCCGACTCGTTGGTAAGGGTCAGTTGGCTCCAGGGAATGTGCTCGTATGTTTCAGTCTCTGTATCGGCAATCTCGTCGCTCATAGTGCCTATCCGGGAAAGTGCGGGGGCAAGTCGAACGTACGACAGCTCCGGCCTTCGTTCAAGGGGGTCGTTGGCGCCATTGTTCGGGAACCCGA
>JAUVQS010000033.1 GCA_030598025.1 Acidimicrobiia bacterium
CCCCCCCCTGATCCCCCAAACCTGACTTTTCCGCGCGGGGAGCGCGGCCTATAGGCCGCGATCCCCGCGCGAAAACGAGGAACCATGCGATCTTCGGACAGGCTCTTCGCGCGCTCCGCGCGCAGCTGCGCGCGGAATGATTGGTGGTAGAGCGGCCCGGGTGTAAAGTGATCCCGAATGGCAACCCGGACACCCACCCGCCGGGGCACAAACGGTCGGAAGCGGGTGTCCACCAAGACAACCAAGAAGAAGCCGTCCCGGAAAAGCAGGCTCTCCACGCTGGCGAGACTGCGAGCTTTCATCCGGGAGACACTCGGCCGCCAGGCCGACGACGTTTGGGGAGTCGTCCTCCTCGTTGTCGCGGCCCTCATGGGCCTCGGTTTCATCGACGAAGCCGGTCCTGTCGGGCGCGGCATCGTATCCACTCTTCGATTGCTCTTTGGTCTCTGGTCGGTGGCGTTCCCGGTGGCGCTGGCCGCCCTGGGAGTCGTGCTGATCATCGGCAAACACCGTGACGACTATGGACGACTGACCATCGGATTGGTGACGGCCTTCGTCGGATCGCTTTCGCTTTTTCACCTCCTGACCGGTGCGGCCCCTCTCTGGCCCGATGTTGATGTCGTGATCGAACGCGGAGGAGCGGTCGGCTCTCTCGCCTCCTTCCCCCTCCGCCGGTTGATCGGCTACTGGGGAGCGTTCGTGGTCCTCGCCGCGGTAACGTCACTCGGCGTTCTCATCCTTTCCAAGGCGAGTGTTCGCCAGCTGTTCCTTGCTCTCGGAGAAATCGGCAGAGCCGTCCGCACCTGGGCACGTTCGCTGCAGATGCCTGTTCGCCCTGCACGGCATGCCCGGTTGTCCGCAGGCGGCACCCACCGTCCGACATCTCCTCAAACCAAGCCGGCACCTGCGGTCGTGCGCGGTCCGAAGAACAGAGCGCCCTCATCCAAACCGAGAGGAAAGGCCCGCCCCGGCCCCGGTCAGACGAAGATCTCCCTTCCCGATCCCAAGCCCGGCGAGGGTTATCAGAAACCACCGCTCGAACTCCTGAAGAATGGTGGAGGCGAGTCGCAGTCCAAGCGGATCCTCGAGCAAACGGCGCTCGATCTCGAGGACACCCTCCGGCAGCACGGAGTCGACGCACGGTTGACCAAGATCGTTCCCGGCCCGACGGTCACCCGCTACGAAATCGAATTGCAGCCGGGGGTCAAAGTGTCCCGGGTGACGAGCCTGGCCAGCGACATTGCCTATGCGCTGGCCACGCCCGACGTCCGGTTGCTGGCGCCCATCCCCGGCAAGAGCGCCATCGGCATCGAGGTTCCCAACCGGAAGCGCCGGCTCATCACGCTGGGTGACGTTCTTCAAGCCGGTGAGGATGAGTTCGGCGGGCATCCTCTCGAGGTCGCGCTCGGGATGGACATCTCCGGGCGCCCCAAGCTCATCAACCTGTCCGAACTCCCGCATGTGCTCATTGCCGGAGCGACCGGCGCAGGCAAGTCGTCGTGCATCAACTCGATTGTGACCTCGCTTCTGATGCGCACGACCCCCGACGATGTTCGTCTGATCATGGTCGACCCGAAGCGGGTGGAACTCGGTCAGTACAACGGCGTTCCGCACCTCTTCACCAAGGTCATCACCAACCCGAAGAAGGCCACCGACGCTCTCAAATGGGCTGTTGCCGAGATGGATCGACGCTACGACCTCCTCGCCGACGCACATGTGCGCGACATCATCGGCTACCGGGAGAAGTGGGATGCCGGCGGTCTCGATCCTGACGGATTCGATCGGTTCCCGTACGTGGTGGTCATTGTCGACGAGTTGAACGATCTGATGATGGTGGCCGGCCGTGAGGTCGAGGATGCCATCGTGCGCATCGCCCAAATGGCTCGTGCCGTCGGAATCCATCTGGTCATTGCTACCCAGCGTCCTTCGGTTGATGTCATCACCGGGGTCATCAAGGCGAATATCCCCAGTCGGATGGCGTTCTCAGTCGCCTCCCAGGCCGACAGCAGGGTCATTCTGGATGGTTCCGGAGCCGAGAAACTCATCGGAATGGGCGACATGCTCGTGGTCACCGCCAAAGAGCCGAAGTCGCAGCGGATCCAGGGTGCGTGGGTGTCCGAGGAAGAAGTCCGTGCAGTGGTCGGTTGGGTCAAGAAGCAGCGTGAGGCCCAATATCAGGACAAGGTCATCGAGACTCTGGCGAAGGAGGCCAAAGCCGTTGCCGTTGCCGATGCCGATGACGATGCCGAGTTGATTCGTCAGGCGATCGAACTGGTGGTGCGATCCCAACTTGGATCCACGTCGATGCTGCAACGCAAACTGCGCGTCGGTTTCGCCAGAGCCGGTCGGATCATGGACGCCCTCGAGCGCAAAGGTGTTGTCGGTCCGTCCGAAGGGTCGAAGGCGCGCGTGGTCTTGATGACGATCGACGATCTCGAGTCGATGTTCGCCTCGTCGGAGGGTTGATCCAACAAACGTCTTTCGTTTCTGCCTCTCAAAGCCGATAATGGTCGAACAGAGGAGTGTGAAATGTGAGCGACTTCAGGGGACCCGACGGTCCGAACGCGAGCCATCCCGATCCATTTGGCACAGACCCTGGATCGGCCACCTGGGATTCCGATGTACCGGTGGTGGGTGCTGCGCATCCCGAACCGGCTCCGAAGGGCCGGCCGTGGATGGCACTCGGTGCTGCTGCCCTGGTAGTGCTGGCGATCGGTGGCGGCGCTCTCGCTTTTCGTTCATTTCTATCGACTTCAGTTGCCGCGGCCGAGGTGATGCCCCCCGACACCGAGTTGTTCTTCAGCGTCGATTTCCTCCAGTTGATCGAGGGAGATGCGCTCAAACTGAACGAGACGATCATCTGGATGGTCGAGAGCTCTGGGGAGGTCGACGCTACCGACCTGGTAGATGTGGATGGCCTGGTGCGGGAGATCGACACAGCCATGTCCGAGGCGATCGGAGTCGACTTCACCGACGACATCCGCCCCTGGGTGGGCAGAACCGTGTCCTTCTCGATGTCGGGGTTCGAGAGCCTGGCCTCCAACGACATCCCGGAGATTCTGATGGTGGTTGAAACCCGCGACGGAGGGGCGGCCGACCTGTTCCTCGAAGACCTGGCCGCCGGGCTGCGGCAATCCACCGGTGTCGATGTTGCCCGGACCACCCGCAACGGATCCGTGGTCTTCACGGCGTCGGACGATTTCGAGTTCGACCCGGCTCTTGTTTTTACGCGGGTGGGCTCAATGGTTGTTTTCGGCACTGAGAGTGCCGTTGATGGAGCCATGACTGCCGAAGCCGGCGCCTCGCTGGCCGACAACGCCGCTTTTGCGTCGGTCATGGATTCACTTCCGTCCGACCGATTGATGTCGTTCTACTTGAACGGTGCGGCCTTCTCGGACGCGCTGCAATCCGAAGCCCTGATGACCGACGCGTTCGCCGGAATCGGCTACGACGCCGTCGGCGCTTCGGTCTCAATCGCCGACTACGGACTGCGGGTCGAGACCATCACGCTTGGCACAGATCCAACCGGTGGAGTCACCCTCGAGACGGGTGAGGTGGCCGGCGACCTGCCCATCGACACTCTGGCCATGTTCGGTGGATGGTCGGTGGCGTCCTATTGGGAGGCGATTGCGACGGCCCTCGGCGGGACCGATGCTGAAGAGCTGTTGGCGGATGCCGAACAGGAGCTTGGCGTCGATATCGGGAGTTTCCTCAGCCTCCTGGATGCTCCCTCTGCGCTGGCCCTCGTGAAGACGTCCGACGGGGTCATGGCTCAGGAACTCGGCTTCCCGATCGGTTTGATGGGCCTCTTCGGAACGACGAACCCGGAAGCAGTTGAGGAGCAGATAGAGGGTCTCGTCGATTACGCCCGTGACAACGGGTTCGAAGACATAGCCCGAGCTACATTTGCTTCAGGGAACTACTGGATGGTCGGCCCGATTGGTGCCGAAACGGTCGTGATCGGCGTCACCGACAAATACCTGGCGGCCGCGTCGTCGGGTTCGCTGGCAACTTCGGTCGGCTCGTCACCTTCTCTTTCGGATAACGCGCAATTGACCACGGTCGCCGCCGCGATGGGAGTCGATCCTGGTTCTGTGGCCTTCTTCGTCGACACTCAAGCTCTCGTCGAGGTGTTCGAAGCGCCGGCTGAAATAGCGACGGCTCTCGGCCCTCTCGGACCTATGGCCGCCGCCTATGAGGTGGAAGCTGAGCGATCGCGCGGCGTCTTCGTTTGGTTGATCGACTACGTCGACGATTGATTCGGCGGGGCGGACGAGCGCCCCAGGGGCCGAAAACTGACTTGATTCCCGGTCCGTTCGAAGCCACTAGCCTGTGCGTGCATGCTCCAGATTCTGACGCCAGAGGGGGAACTAGTCGGCGACCCGCCGATCGACGTTCCGATGACTCGCCGCCTCTATCGAGCGATGGTGGGTGCCCGCCTGTACGACCGCAAGGCGACGGCGATTCAGAAACAGGGTCGGCTGGCCACCTACGCCCCATTCGAAGGCCAGGAAGCAGCTCAGGTCGGCAGTGCCGCCGTGCTGCGTCCGGACGACTGGATGGTTGCCACCTACCGGGACGCCGCTGCCATGTGGATGCAAGGGTATCCGTGGGAGTTGCTGCTGGCGGGCCGCACCGGACACGAGCGGGGTGGCTCACCTCCGGACTACGTCAACGTTCTACCCCCCTCGATCACTGTGGGTGCTCACATGCTGCACGCGGTCGGCCTGGCTTGGGCCGAGCGCCTTCAAGGCAACGATCGGATCGCCGTCACCTACTTCGGCGAGGGAGCGACTTCCGAGGGAGACTTTCACGAAGCGATGAACTTCGCGGCGGTGCACCGCACCGGGACCGTTTTCTTGTGCCAGAACAACCAGTACGCCATCTCGACGGGCCTCAATGCGCAGATGGCAACCGACACGATCGCTCAGAAGGCCGGTGCCTACGGCGTTCCGGGAGTGCGCCTCGACGGCAACGATCTGTTCGCCGTCTACTGGGCGATGAAGAACGCGGTAGACAGAGCACGTGGCAGCAACGGTCCAACACTGATCGAGGCGGTCACCTACCGGATCGGACCTCACACCACCAGCGATGATCCGACCCGCTATCGGACGAACGAAGAGGTGGACGATTGGCGATCCCGTGATCCGCTCGAGCGCGTACGCCGCTACCTCGAATTGAACGGCGCCTGGGACGAGGAGTGGCAGAAACACATAGAGGGCGAAGAGAGCGCCGTGGTCGAGAGGGCAGTGGAGCTCGCCGAAGGCCTCAACACTCCTGACGCCGACGAACTCTTCGACTCGATGTTCGCCGAACCAACCTCCGACCTGGAGAGCCAGCGTCGCCTGCTCGAATCAGAGGGCGGATAGTGGCCGTTCTGACTCTGGCGCAAGCGATCACCGACGCTCTCGACATCGCCCTCGATAACGATGAGCGGGTGTTGTTGATGGGGGAGGATGTCGGCAAGGCCGGCGGAGTGTTCAGGCTCTCGAATGGCCTCTATGAGAAGTACGGCCCGGACCGGGTCATCGATGCTCCCGTTGCCGAATCAGGCATCATCGGCACTGCCTTTGGGATGGCCGTTGCCGGTATGCGCCCCGTGACTGAGATTCAGTTCATGGGTTTCTCGTATCCCGCTTACGACCAGATCGTGTCCCACGTCGGCCGCATTCGTAGCCGTTCTCGACACCGTTTCACCTCACCGATGGTGATTCGAATGCCTTACGGCGGCGGCATCGGAGCCTCCGAGCATCACTCGGAGTCAACCGAATCGATCTACGCACACACGCCGGGCGTGAAGGTGGTCGTGCCGTCGACGCCCTACGACGCCAAAGGCATGCTCCTTCAGGCAATCGACGATCCGGACCCCGTGATCTTCCTCGAGCCGATCCGCCTCTACCGATCGGTGAAAGAGGAGATCCCCGTAGGCGCGTATCTGGTTCCACTCGGCCTGGCCCGGGTTCTGGTGCCGGGCGACGATGTGACGATCATCACCTACGGCGCAATGACTGCCGAGGCGCGCAAGGCAGTGGCGATCTTGAAGCAGGAGGGTGTCTCACCGGAGCTGATTGATCTCCGCAGCATCGTTCCTTTCGATGTTGACACCGTGGTGGAGTCGGTTGAGAAGACCGGTCGGGCCGTCGTCGTTCACGAGGCCCATCGCACCGCCGGGTTCGGAGCCGAGGTTGTGGCCCAAATCCAAGAACGTGCATTGTTTTCGCTCAGCGCCCCGGTTCAGAGAGTTACCGGCTGGGACATGATCGTTCCTCTCAAACGAGCGGAACACCACTACGTGCCGACTGCCGAGCGGATCGTGGCTGCCGTCGGAAAGACACTGGAGGAGTAAGTGGCTCAGGAGTTTCGGCTGCCGGACATTGGAGAGGGCCTCATCGAGGCCGACGTGGTGCAGTGGCTCGTCGAGGTAGGAGATCCGGTCGGTGTCGATCAACCGCTCGCCGAACTCGAGACGGACAAAGCTGTCACCGACATCTCTTCACCATTCGCGGGCGTGATCTTGTATCGCGGTGGTGAGGCCGGATCGACGATCAGAGTTGGCGAGGTCCTGGTGGTGGTCGGATACGAGGGAGAGGAGTGGGCTCCCTCAGACGAGGATGAAGCATCGGATGAGCTGGCGCCCATTGTTGGAACGCTGTCCGACGAGGCTGTGTTGCTCGGCGCAGTCGACGGCGAGGACCGTGCCTTGGCGGCAGACCGACCCAAGGCGCTACCTCTGGTGAGGAAACTGGCCAAAGAACACGGCATCGACCTCGAGGATGTTCGTGGATCGGGACCGAACGGTCGCATCACCCGTGATGACGTTCTGGCGGCCGTCGAAGGACCGCCGGTCGAGGTCGATAGTGGAGTCGCTGATCCCGATTCTCCGGTCGACCCCGAGGACGAAGAGGCATCCGGGGTCGAGTCTCCCGTTGAAGACGTCCAAATGATGGAGCCTGATCCAGAAACCGTCGCGGAACCGAAGGGCGACGCCGACCGCGTGCCGATGAGCAGAGTGCGTCGGACCATTGCCGGTCGACTGAGCCGCTCGTGGTCGGAGATACCACACGTCACGGCGTTCGACTCTGCTGATGCCGAACGACTGATCGCGGCTCGGCGGGCGCTGGCTCGTCGCACCGGTGCCGACATGCCGGTCGAGGCACTCATTATCAAGGCGGTCATACCGGCGCTGCGTGCTTTCCCGGAATTCAATGCCTCGATCGAAGGCGACGATCTGCTGTTGAAGCGTTTCTACAGCATTGGGGTAGCGGTCGATACCGATGCCGGGTTGATCGTTCCGGTCATCGACGGCGCGGATGATTTGGGGGTCTCTGATCTGGCCGCCGGCATCGCCGGCCTGGCCGAGTCGGCCCGCGCCAGAACCTTAGAACCGGCGCAGTTGTCGGGAGCAACCTTCACAATTTCCAATATCGGGGCGGTTGGGGGCGGCTTTGGTACTCCCATCGTCCCTTACGGCACGACTGCGATCCTTTCGGTCGGGTTGGCCGATGATCAGGCGGTGGTGCGCGATGGGAAGGTGGCCGTGGCGCTGATGATGCCCCTCAGCCTCTCGTACGATCATCGGGTGATCGACGGCGGTCTCGGGCGTCGATTCCTGGCCATGGTGGTCGAGAACCTCGAAGAACCGGCGCTGTTCCTGGCGGAATAAGTACTAAGTACCACGTACCACGTACCAGGTACCGAGTACCCGACCTCAATCTGTCGGGTGTTTCTCGAGGAACTGGTATATCTCGGTCATGTCCACGCCGGGGAAGGTTCCGGCGGGCAGGGCAGCCAACACGTGTGAATGGGGCCGTGCAGACGGCCAGACCATTCCCTCCCACCTGGCGATGAGATCCTGGGGTGGGCGCCGGCAGCAGTCACCATCGGGACAAGATGAGGCGGTGTGGTTGTCTGTGTCGCGCCCTCGAAACCACTTGGCCTGATCGAATGTTGTGCCGACCGTCACGGCATGTAATGGTTCCCGATCGGCTTCAACGTGGGTTGACGACCAGAACGTCCCTCGCGGAGTATCGGTGTACTGATCGTGGATTGAGAACTTGTCTCTCGATTGGAAGACCATGCGGGTTCCCCAATGCCTGCACAGCCGCTGGCCTTCGATCGCACCGTCTGGATCGGCCGGGAACGGAACGTGGTCGTTCTCATAAGCCTTCCATATGATCCCATCTTCATCCGAGCGGATCATGTGCACCGTGAGATCGAGGTGCTTCGTTGCCAGATTCGTGAAACGGTGGGCGGCCATCTCATAGGAAACGTAGAAGCGTTCCTTGAGGTCCTCGACGCTGAGATCGCGATCGTATCGAGCTGCACTGAGGAAGGGCACGGCCGCCGACTCCGGGACGAGCACGGCACCAGCGAAGTAGTTGGCCTCGAGGCGTTGGCGAAGGAAGTCGCCGAAGCCAGTCGGGTCGGTGTGGCCGAGCACGAAATGCCCCAGTGTCTGCAGCACCACGGAACGGGCCGCCCTGGTGCGCAAAGCGTTGCGTTGGGGGATGAAGATGCGATTGTCGTGCAGATCGGTGACCGATCGCACCGCATGGGGGATATCGCCCGCCGAGTGAATGGTGAACCCGAAGTGTGAGGCCAGATCGAGGAGGTTGCGCTGTGAGAGAGCACCGGAAGCCGTGTATCCGATGCTGGTGAGAGCCTCCCTGCTCAGCAACTCGATCTCCACGAAGTGGTTGCCCAGGAGTCTTTGGTGCCGACGAAGGTTGGCGTTTTCTTTCCTGGCTTCTTCCGGGGTCGCCGCCCGCACTTGAGCACGATCTTTCAGGCCCTCGAACAGGCCGACGATCGTCTCCAGTACGTCGTCGGGAAGTCGGGCCGACGCCTTGAGATCAGGCAACGCCAGTTCGCGGTACAGCGCTTCGCTCTGGATCCGCGCCAGAGAGATCTCGAGCCGGGCTCGTTTCGATGGGGGAGTTGGATCAAGAAGATCTGCCACCGACACATCGAGTGATGAAGCGAGCGTTGAGATCAACGACAACTTCGGCTCCCTCTTGCCGTTCTCGATCGTTGAGAGGTAGGGCGCCGGCTTCCCGATTCGGGCTCCGAGGTCGTCGAGTGTCAGTCCGGCTTCCTTGCGGAAATGCCGAAGCCGATGTCCGAAAACCAACGGATCGATCTGGTCGCTCAAGATCAGTCACTCCTGTCAATAACGATAAGAAAGTCCAATATTACTCCCGCAAAACTCTACCGCGAGCCATTAAAACAGAAGAAGATGCCTTCTTAGGAAGGAAGAAGATACCTTCTGTGCCAGAACGTGATCTGTTCCTGAGGATCAGGGAGGATGGAAAAATGGGTGACGGTATCGAAGTGCGGGGATCTCGGGGTGATGGCCGAATACTCACCGACGAGGCAGTTGCCTTCGTTGCAGATCTGCAGCGTCGTTTCAATCCGCGTCGACAGGAGTTGCTGGCGGCGCGGGCCGAGCGGCAGTTGCGGATCGACGCGGGTGAAATGCCCGATTTCCTCGAAGAGACCAAAGACGTCCGCGAAGCCGATTGGACCGTTGCTTCGATTCCGACTGATCTCGCCGACCGGCGAGTCGAAATCACCGGGCCGGTCGAACGAAAGATGATGATCAACGCCCTCAATTCGGGTGCGAAGGTGTTCATGGCCGACTTCGAGGACTCGAGCACCCCGAACTGGGCGAACACGATCGACGGCCAGGTGAATCTGATCGATGCCCATGAGCGGACGATCACTTTCGAGAACCCGGACGGGAAGAGGTATGAGCTGAACGACGAGACTGCCACGTTGCTCGTTCGCCCCCGTGGTTGGCATCTCATCGAGAAGCACGTTCTGGTCGACGGTGAGCCGATCTCGGCCGGCCTCTTCGACTTCGGGATGTACATGTTCCACTCGGCGAAGCGGGCGATGGCGGCCGGAACCGGCCCATATTTCTACTTGCCAAAGCTGGAGAGTCATCTCGAGGCACGGCTGTGGAACGACGTGTTCCTGGCCGCGCAGGATGATCTGGGAATCCCGGCAGGCACGATTCGGGCGACGGTCTTGATCGAGACGGTCCTGGCCGCATTCGAGATGGATGAGATCCTGTTCGAGTTGCGTGAGCATTCTGCGGGACTCAATGCCGGCCGCTGGGACTACATCTTCAGCGTCATCAAGAAGTTCAGAAACCACCACGATCTGATCCTTCCCGATCGTGTGCAGATAACGATGACGGTCCCATTCATGCGGGCGTACACCGAATTGCTGGTGAAGACCTGCCACCGCCGCGGCGCCCACGCGATGGGCGGCATGGCCGCCTTCATCCCCAACCGGCGTGATCCCGAGGTCACCGAGCGGGCCCTTCGCAGTGTCCGCGACGACAAACTGCGGGAGGCAGGTGACGGATTCGACGGAACCTGGGTCGCCCATCCCGACCTAGTCACGACCGCCATGGATGTGTTTGACGAGGTGCTCGGCGATCGCCCAAACCAGATCGATCGCCGGCGGGACGAGGTCGAAATCGTCGCCGGGCAACTGCTCGACACCAGCGTTGAGGGTGGGAAGGTCTCGGAACAAGGAGTCCGCACCAACGTGAGGGTTGGCATCGAGTACATGGCTTCCTGGTTGCGTGGCAACGGCGCCGCCGCTCTTTACAACCTCATGGAGGACGCGGCGACGGCCGAGATCTCACGAAGCCAGATATGGCAGTGGGTGCATAACGGCGTCCAACTCGACGATGGGCGCACCCTCACGGCGGACCTGGTCGACGAGATCACCGACGGCGAGATGAAGAACATCCGGCAAATGGTTGGTGATGAGTTCTTCGCCGGAGGCCTCTACGAGGAGTCGCGACAGCTGTTTGAGACCGTCGCCATCGCGCCGGACTTCCAGGAATTCTTGACATTACCGGCCTACGAACTGATTGATTGAAAGGAACACCATGACCGTCGTCGAACGCGTCCGCACCGAGGCGGAGCAGATTCAGAGTGATTGGGACACCAACCCGCGGTGGGAAGGCATCACACGCGATTACACCGCAGAGGATGTCGTCAGGCTGCGTGGGTCTGTTCGAGTCGAGCACAGCCTCGCCCGCCAGGGCGCGGAGCGCCTGTGGGAATTGGTGCGAAGCCGCGACTATGTCAACGCCCTGGGCGCACTGACCGGAAATCAGGCTGTGCAGATGGTCAAGGCGGGCCTGGAGTCGATCTACCTATCCGGATGGCAGGTGGCAGGCGACAACAACCTCTCCGAGCAGGTCTATCCGGATCAGAGTCTCTATCCGGCCAACAGCGCCCCTTCGCTGGTGCGGCGGATCAATAACGCCCTGCGCAGAGCTGATCAGATCGAATGGTCGGAAGGTAAGGGAGATCATCATTGGATGGCTCCTATTGTCGCCGACGGCGAAGCGGGCTTCGGTGGCCCGCTCAACGTGTTCGAACTGACGAAGTCGTTCATCGAGGCCGGCGCGGCCGGGGTGCACTTCGAAGATCAGCTCTCTTCTGAGAAGAAATGCGGTCACATGGGTGGCAAGGTGCTGATTCCCACCAGCCAGGCCATACGTACGCTGAAGTCGGCTCGATTGGCGGCGGATGTCTCGGGAGTGCCTACCGTGATCATGGCCAGAACCGATGCCAATGCCGCCGCGCTGCTGACGAGCGACATTGACCCCCGTGATCATGAGTTCACGACGGGAGTGCGCACCGAGGAGGGTTTCTACGAAACGCGGGCCGGCCTCGATCAGGCCATCGCTCGCGGACTCGCCTATGCGCCCTACGCAGATCTCATCTGGTGTGAGACGGCTCACCCGGATCTGGACGAGGCCCGCCGTTTCGCGGAAGCGATTCACGCCGAATATCCAGATCAGCTCTTGTCCTACAACTGCTCGCCGTCTTTCAACTGGAAGAAGTATCTCAGTGATGATGAGATTGCCAGTTTCCAGAAGGAACTCGGGGCGATGGGCTACAAGTACCAGTTCATTACGCTGGCCGGTTTCCATTCGCTCAACGCGGCGATGTTCGACCTGGCGCTCGGATACAAGAACGAAGGCATGACTGCCTACGTGAAGGTGCAACAGCACGAGTTCGACATTGAGAAGCGCGGCTACACCGCCACCCGACACCAACGCGAAGTCGGCGCGGGCTATTTCGACATGGTCGCCATGTCGGTCGGTGAGTCGGCAACTCTGGCACTGGGTGGCTCAACCGAAGACGAGCAGTTCTTCGACGAGCTTTGAGCCTTGAGCCCTGGGCTTTGAGCCTCGAGTCTTGGGCTCGGCGCCGTGACCCAGACGACGCAGCCGTTGGTCCCCACCGTCCAACCGCTTCTCCCAAGTGGATTCACCGCACGGACCCGGTAGTAGAAGGTTCCGTCGGCGAGGGAGCGAACCGCCAGGCCC
>JAUVQS010000003.1 GCA_030598025.1 Acidimicrobiia bacterium
AAGGAGGCGGTCCAGGAGGTCCTCGGCGACTCCATGCACGTGTTCCTTCTCGACATACCTCGCCTTGAGTTCGCTGCTCTGATACCGAAGGGAGACTATGTGACGATGGCGATGCTGGGCGACGAAATCGATGACACGCTCGTCCGACAGTTTCTAGACGCGCCCGAAGTCAAGAGAGCGTTCCCCACCGAGCGAATACCCGGAGTGTGTACCTGCTCGCCTTTCATCAACGTTAAAGGCCCGGACCGACCCTTTGGCGAACGGGTTGTACTCATCGGCGATTCGGGCGTTACGCGCCTCTACAAAGACGGGATCGGCGCCGCCTATAGAACGGCGAAGGCGGCCGCCGAAACGGCCGTCATCCACGGAATCTCTGCGAAGGACTTCGAACAGCACTACATGCCCACCTGCCGGGCTATCTCGAACGACAACACCTATGGACGATTCATTTTCGCCCTGACCGTGGTCGTACGAAAGAGCAGATTCTTCCGGAAAGCAGTTTTGCGTATGACCGCCCGCGAACAGCAGAAGTCCAGAGGGCGACACATGAGCGGAGTTCTGTGGAACATGTTCACGGGAAGCGCCCCGTACCGTGACGTGTTCTTCGACTCTCTACATCCCGGGTTCATCGCCGGTCTCGCCAAGAGCCTGGTAGCCGGACTCCGACCCTCCCGAGAGAAAGGTTGACGATATGCCCCGCAGGCGCAGCGGTGAACTCGGCAAGGTGTTTGACGACGGCGAGGTGATCGTCCGGCAGGGAGAGATCGGCGATCAGATGTTCGTGGTGCAAGCCGGGAAAGTTGAGGTTCTACTTGAAGGAGGAAGCCGGGAAGAGCGTTTGTCTGTACTCGGAGATCGCGAGTTCTTCGGTGAGATGGCGCTCTTCGACAAAGAAGCACGCTCCGCCACCGTTCGGGCTCTGGGTGAGGCAAGGGTGTTGACCGTCGACAAGAGGACCCTGCTGAAACGGCTCAAGGAGGACCCGCTGCTCGCTTACAATCTCCTGCAATTCATGTCTACCCGAGTGCGTGACCTAAACGACCAGCTTGCCGCAGCCAGGAACGAACCCACCTGATGCGGCAGCTCACCTACGACAGTCTGGCTCCGACCGGCCTCCCGACCTACAAACCCGGTCAGGCCGAGAAGGGTGCCCCCTGCGAGGCCGGCTGCGCTTCAGGAAGTGACATCCGCAAGTGGATCGGCCTCATTGCGCAACGTGACCGGACCGGACTCGAGAAGAATCAGGCCTACACAGAAGCTTGGCGGACCATCACGGAGGCGAATCCCTTTCCAAGTGTGCTGGGCCGCATTTGCCCGCACCCTTGTGAGGTGGGCTGCAACCGATCCGAGCACGACGGTTCAGTAGCAATCAATGCTCTCGAGCGGTTCCTGGGAGATTGGGCTATCCAAGAGGGTCTGGCCCTGGTAGTGCTCGATGACGAGCCTCAACCAGAGTCGATAGGAGTGATCGGTGCCGGTCCCTCCGGCCTGTCATTCGCCTATCAGATGGCTCGGCGCGGCTATTCGGTGACCGTATACGAACGACAGTCGGAGGCCGGTGGGATGCTCCGCTATGGAGTCCCCGACTACCGACTGCCACCGAGTGTGCTGACGGCCGAGATCGATCGCATATCCCAACTGGGTGTAGACATCCATACCAACGTTTCGATCGGCGCCGACATCTCGGTTGAAGAGTTGCGGACCGAACACGACATCCTCTACTTGGGAATCGGCGCGCAGCAAGCGCGCATGCTTGGAATTCCAGGCGAAGATGGACCCGGGGTCCACGCGGGCACCGACTACCTGCGACGGGTAAACGAAGGCGAAAGAGTCGACGTTGGCGCCAACGTGATTGTGGTGGGTGGAGGCAATACGGCCATCGACGCTGCCCGTGTGGCCCGCCGCACCGGCGCACACGTGACGCTCGTCTATCGCCGTACGCGGGCGGAGATGCCCGCCATCGCCGCGGAGGTGGATGAGGCGCTGGCCGAAGGTGTCCACCTCGAATTGCTGACGGCACCGGTCGAAATACGGCGCACCGACGGAACCGTGAACGGTCTGCTGGCCCAAAGGACGCGCCTCACCGATCCGGGACCGGACGGTCGCCGGCGCCCGGAACCGCAACCCGGCTCGAGCTTCGAGATTGCGGCCGACACCGTGCTCACGGCGGTCAGCCAGCAGCCAGATTGGACTGCGATGGACGGGGTATCCGTCCATGAAGGATGGCTGGTCAGCTCAGATGCCGGCCAGATCGACGGCTCGACGTGGGCGGGCGGAGACGTTCAGGGCCTCGATATTGCCGGTTCCGCCATCACCCACGGGCGGCGAGCAGCCGCCTCCGTTCATGCCAAACTCCGGGGCCAAGCACTTCCCGGACCGGATCCTCGATCTCTCATCGGAGCCGACCGCATCAACTTCGAATTCAAAGAGCAGCGGGCCCCTGTCAAGGCTGCACACTTGACGGTCGACGAGGCACTTGCAGCACCGTTCTCCGATCCGACGTCGACAATCACAGAAGCCGAGTTCCTCGCAGAAATCGGCCGATGTTTCTCATGTGGGCTCTGTATGGGTTGTCAGCAATGCTGGATGTACTGCACAGCCATGTGTTTCGCGGAGATGCTGGATCCCAAACCAGGCAAGTATTACTCGCTGTCCCTCGACGCGTGTGAAAAGTGTGGCAAGTGCATCGAAGTATGTCCGTGTGGCTACCTCGAAGTTGTCTGATCGACCTGATCAGAAGCGATCCTCATCTGCATGATGCTGCCGATCCAATGAGCGGCTAACCCAGATCCATGACTGTGTCGAGACCCCGATGGACCCCAATCAGTTTGCCGACCTCTCTTATGGCGAGAAGACCACCGGCCACATAAGGTTGTGCGCTGGTTCCCGCATCGTGTCTGATCGTGAGCCGCTCATCCTCTTGCCCGAAGATCGACTCAACGGAGATCACATAGCTGGGCAGGCGGATCGAATGGACCTGGGTGCCGCCGAAGTCGGCGCCCCTGGCTTCCTTCGCTCCCTTTGTGTCACCTACCGGCACGACCATCTCAGGGGGCCCCAGACTTGTGAGACGCTCGGCCAACTCCCGAGCAGTCCCACTGGGCGAATCGACCTTCCCGGCGCTCGCGTAGTCGATGACCTCCCAGCTTCTCACCCATTGCGCCGCCAGTTCGCTGAACTTCATCATGAGCACGGCGGTGATAGAGAAATTGCCACAGGCCAATACGCCCAGACCCCTGACCCCAGCCGACTCGTCGATCACCGCGAAGTCATCATTGGTCAATCCCGAAGTCCCGACAACCACATGAGCGCCGGCATCGAGAGCCGCCAGGATGTTCTGGCGAGCGACGCCGGGATGGGTGTACTCAACGAACACGTCCGGCGTGGAGGCCAATGCCTCGGATGCGGTGCCGCTGATAGGTACCGGAAACTCGGCAACACCAAGCACATCTCCCATTAGCTCGCCGGAGCGGGATCGTGATACAGCGCCGACTAGATCCAGGTCTGGCGCCTCGGCGATCCCGAGCGACAGGGCCGAACCAGCCCACCCGGTCGCACCAGCAACAACCACCCTCATTCCAGCCGTCCTTCCGTAATCCGAAGCCGCGCCGCGGCCGGCAGCAGAGAGTACCTCGTGACAATCACGGCACGCATTTCATTCGCCGGGAAGCACGTCGGACCGGCCGGAGTTCTAGGGCTGTGCCACCGCTTCGCCGTGGAGAAATGCGAAGACGGCGTCGGGTCTCTCCGCCCAGGCCCGGAATGTCGCGCTCAGGTCGGTCAACTCTGCATTGGTGCTCACTCCAAGTTCCTCAACTCGCCGGACGTACGTCGAAACGCCGGTACGACCTGCCCATAGGTCTGCCCACCACTTCCGTTCCTCGAGCGTCGAGAAAGCCCAACTCGACGACGTGTACACGGGATCGTTGAACCCGGCCTCCCGGAGCCACGACGGCAGCCGGCGTCCGGCGTCGGGCTCTCCCCCATTCCGTCGAGCGACCGTCGCGTTGATCTCGAAGAAACGATCTATGTCTCGTTCGTGTGGATAGTGGGTCATTGTCCCGTAATCGGCATCCCGAACCGCCACCAGACCATCGGGTTTCAGCACTCGCCGGAACTCCTCCAGCGCCTCGATCGGACGACCCAGGTGTTGCAGCAACTGATGAGCGTAGACAAGGTCGAATGACTCGTCCTCGAAGTCGAGCGCATAGGCATCGGCGGTCTGGAAGGCGATGTTTGTTGGTCCTTCAGTCTCGGCCCGCCGACGGGCCGAGATGAGCACGGTCGCTTCAGCATCAACTCCGATAACGCGGCCATCCGGCACCCATCGGGCCAGATCGCACGTAATCGACCCTGGTCCACAACCAACATCCAGGATGAGCATGTCCGGTCGAACGAGGTGCCGGACGAACGCGGCCGCCTCGTCGGCGATACGTCTCGAGTGGGCATCCACGACTACTCGGTCATGCGAATGCGTGTAGATCTCGTGCGGCATCGTTGGAGTATGACAGGGTGTGTTCTCACAACGACAGAAGGGGCCGGCCCGAAGGCCGACCCCTCTCTGAACTGATCTGCTCCCGAACCATCGCAGAAGGCCTAGGCGGACTGCGGAATCCGGAGAGGGGCTAGCACTCTTTCAGTCGTCGAGACCGGACTCAAACTGATCTTCGAAAGAGACGACCCGTCGACCCGGCTTGTCTCCGCCCTGATCACGGCTGCCACCGCGGTCGTTGCCACGGTCACGGTTGCGGTCCCGATCGCGGTCACGGCCACCGCGATCACGATCGCGGCTCCCGCGGTCACGACCTCCGCCGCCTCCGCCGTCACGGCGTCCGCGATCTCGACCTCCGCCGTCACGGCGTCCGCGATCACGATCGCCTCCGGCGGGGCGCTCCCCGGCACCTTCCTTTGGCTCCAGCGCCACTGCGAGATCGAGGTTGACCTTGCCGGCCCGATCGATCTCACGCACGTTGACCTTGATCTTGTCGCCCAGGGTGACGTAATCCTCAACGCGCTCAACGCGACGTTCTGAATCGAGCTTCGAGATGTGGATCAGGCCGTCACGTCCTGGGAGGATGTTGACGAACGCACCGAAGCTCGTGATGTTCACCACTTCACCGTCGTAGGTCTCGCCCACCTCCGGCTCCGGCGGGAAGGCGATCTGCATCACCTTCTCCTTGGCGAGCGCCAGGCTGTCACTATCGTTAGTGCCGATGCGCACGATGCCGTAGGCGCCGTCCTCATCGATCTCAATGGTGGCGCCCGTTACCTCTTCGAGCTCACGGATGTTCTTGCCCTTCGGACCAATGATCTCGCCGATCTTGTCCTTGGGAATCTGGATCGCTTCGATACGAGGCGCCCAGGCGTTGAGCTCCTCGCGCGGTCCATCGATGACATCCTTCATCGCCTGCAGGATCGTCAACCGGGCTTCTTTGGCCTGATCGAGCGCTCCGGCCAGCACCTCAGACGGAAGACCGGAGATCTTCGTGTCGAGTTGCAGGGCGGTGATGATCTCTGCGGTTCCGGCCACCTTGAAGTCCATGTCGCCGAGGGCGTCCTCGGCTCCCAGGATGTCGGTCAGTGTGACGAATCCCTCATCGTGGGCGATGAGGCCCATCGCGATTCCGGCCACCGGAGCGATGATCGGAACCCCCGCATCCATCATCGAAAGGCTCGACGAGCACACGGAGGCCATCGAACTCGAACCGTTGGATGCCAATACCTCCGAAACGAGACGCAAGGCGTATGGGAACTCTTCAGCTGTCGGAACGACGGGGAGAACGGCCTTCTCGGCCAATGCTCCATGGCCGATCTCACGGCGCTTGGGGCCGCGCATAAACCCGGCCTCACCCGTCGAGAACGGCGGGAAGTTGTAGTGGTGCATGTAGCGCTTGGATTCCTCAATCGAGAGGGTGTCCAGCATCTGCTCCATCTTCAGCATGCCCAAAGTCGCCAGGTTGAGCACCTGGGTCTCGCCACGCTGGAACAGGCCAGAACCGTGAGTGCGAGGCACCACGCCGACGTCGACCTTCAGCTCACGGATATCCGTAGCACTGCGACCATCGAGGCGAATACCTTCGCTCACGACGCGCTCACGCATCATCTGCTTGATGACGCTGCGAGCGGCCTTCTTTGCCTGAGCGAGCTCGTCTTCGTCTTCGATTCCGAGCTCCGCCAGAATGGCCTCAGTGGCCTCATCCTGGGCTGCATTGCGCTCCTGCTTGCCTGCGATCGTCACGACCGACGCGTACTTGTCGCGAGCGATCTCCTCAACCCGGGCGGCAATCTCATCCGTGTAGTCGACGACGAGTGGCCACTCGACTTCGGGGATGTCGATCTGGGCTGCCAGTTCTTTCTGGAGGTCGATGAATTGCCCGATGTAAGCCTTAGCCTCTTCGATGCCACGGGCCACGGTGGCCTCATCGCTCGAAGGCTGACCATCATTGATCAGGCGGACGCCATCTTCCGTCGATCCTGCTTCAACCATGATGATGTCGATCTCGCCGGCATCATTGCGGCCACCGGCCACGGTCAGTTCGAAAACTGCACCTTCGAGTTCCTCGTAGGTAGGTAGCACGGTCCACTCGCCATCCTTGAGGGATAGGCGAACAGCACCGAGGGGTCCCTCGAATGGGATCGACGATACGCTCAGGGCCGCTGAGGCGCCGTTCAGTGAAATGATGTCGTAGGCGTTCACGTTGTCCACCGACAGGATCGTGCTGACGACTTGGGTCTCGCAACGGAAGCCCTTCTTGAATGATGGGCGCAGTGGCCGGTCGATCAAGCGGCAGGTGAGAATCGCCTTCTCGGTTGCGCGTCCTTCACGGCGGAAAAACGAACCGGGGATCTTTCCGGCTGCGTACATGCGCTCCTCGACGTCCACCGTAAGGGGGAAGAAGTCGATGCCTTCGCGCATCCTGTTGTTTGCTGTGGCGGTGACGAGCACTTCTGTGTCGCCGAGGCGAACGGTGACTGCACCGTTGGCCTGTCCGGCAAGCTTGCCGGTCGTGATCGTGACCTCTTTGTCACCGATCACTCCGCGTACCGAAAATTCGGGCACGCTGTCTCCTCTTGTATGGGAGGCGTGCCAATGGCCAGTCGTGGCCGCTCCTTCACCGAAGCGGTCGCCACTGACAACTGGACACTGCCCCCGTTGTGTTTCGAGATGATCCCGGCCGAAAGCCGGTACTGATAGTTGAGCCCGAACGGGTCCAACGGCGAGGAAGCGGCCGAAGCCGCTTCCTCGAGAACTATCGGCGCAAGCCGAGCCGTGCGATGATCTGTCGATACCGCTCAGCGTCTTCACGCTTCAGGTAGTTCAACAGCCGACGGCGTTTGCCGACCATCATCAGCAGGCCGCGCCGGCTGTGGTGATCATGTTTGTGGGTACGGAGATGGTCGGTCAGATGATTGATGCGATCGCTCAAGAGGGCCACCTGGACCTCGGGTGAGCCGGTATCGCTGTCGTGCTGACCGTACTCCGAAATGATTTCTTTGGTCGTCTTCATATCACGCTTCGCTCAAGAGGTGGAAGGGGATCGGAGGGAGTGTAACACTCAAACGCGCCAATAGGGCAATTGGAGGGGAAGACCGCAGTTCGCAATTCGCTATGAGCTATTCGCTGCTTCCACCGACGATAGCTACTGCTTCTGTCTCTACCTTCCAGGCTGGATCGAGGAGGGCGGCCACAACGACCATCGTCGAAGCGGGTGACGCGTCACCGAATAATTCTTTGTGCGCCAGGCCGATCGCGTCGGCGTCGGCCGGGTCCGTGATGTACATGCGAGTTCGAATCACGCCCTCAGCCGCACCGCCGAGTTCGGCGATCGCGGCAAGCATAATCTCGCCACAGCGCAGCATCTGGTCGTGGGCCGTTGTGGCCGTTGGCTCGCCCTCGGACGATATCGGAGCGGTTCCGGCCACTTCAATCCGATTCCCGACCCGGACCGCTCGAGAGAATCCGTAGGCGGGTTCGTAGCGGGAACCGGAATAGGAACGTGATCTGGCCATGAGTAGAGGCTACCGGCCGTTGGCCAGACCTCTACCCCAATATTCCCCGAGCATCGGCGACGTCGAATTCAATCTGTTCTACCAGTTCGTCGACGCCGGAGAACTTCTTCTCATCCCGGAGTCGGCGTTCGAAGAGAACTCCGATCGTTTGTCCGTACAACTCGTCCTCGAAGTCGAGTAAATGGGCTTCAATGACTTCCTGCTCGCCATCGAAGGTCGGACGAACACCGACGTTGACCACTGCCGGAAAGAGATGTGTGCCCACCCGAGCCCTGGCTGCGTAGACGCCCCGCGCCGGAATCGCCATCCCCACGGGGGGAGCAACGTTCGCGGTGGGAAACCCGATAGACCTCCCCCGCCGATCGCCTCCGACGACCACTCCACGTAATTCGAATGCCCTGCCCAACGCCTGACGGGCATTCTCCACTGCACCGGCCGAGATCATCGCCCGGATAGCAGAAGACGAGACGGGACCGTCGCCTTCCAGAAGCGGCACAACGTCTACCTCAAATCCGAAGGTGGCCCCTCCGGCCCGGAGGCTCTCGATATCGCCGACCCGGTCGTGTCCGAACCGGAAGTTTGATCCAACCGCCACAACGCGGGCGCCGAGCCCGCAGGCAAGTACATCGCGCACGAATCGTTCGGGTGTCATCGTCCGTACTTGCTCGAATGGCAGCACACCGACGATATCGACACCCAGATACTCGAGTATCTCAATCCGCTGCTCGATGGTCGTGAGAAGCCGCGGCGCTCGCTCGGGGGCCATGACCACCGCCGGGTGCGGATCGAAGGTGAGAACCGCTCTGGGAATACCCCCGAGCGCCGCGGCGCGTTCGGCCAGATCCGACAGCACCGTCTGATGGCCCAGATGAATACCGTCGTAGTTGCCGATGCTGACGGCAACTCCGGGCCCGGTCGGCTCCGGCCAGTCTTCTGGGTTACCGCGCAGAACGATCATGAAAACACCACCTCGGAACGAGCCCTTGTGCCGTCCGACGAGTAGACGGCCAGCAATCGACCCTCCTGGTCCATCACGCAGTACGGCCGGTCAACGAGGGAGAAGAGATCCGCCGGCAAGGGCCGCCCGTTGCGAACGCCAAGGGCAGTCGTTCCTTCGACCGCAACTTGAGGAAGTTCCTTCAGCAGCACGTCGCCCATCGACACGACGGCCGCCTCTGGGTCGAGTTCTTCGAGACTCCCGATGGTGCGAGCCGCCTCTACGCTGAGTCGACCGATCCTCGTGCGCCGTAAAGCCGTCAAATGAGCGAACCCCCCGAGAGCCCGCCCCAGATCGTCGGCGAGCGTGCGAATGTAGGTGCCGCTTCCGCAGTCGACGCTGAAAGTCACCTCTGGATAGCTTCCCGGCGCGAAATCGAGGACCTCGATTTGCCGAACACTCACCGGACGCGCCTGTCGCTCGATCTCTTTGCCTTCACGAGCCAGGTCGTAGAGGCGCCGGCCGTCGATCTTCAAGGCCGACACCATTGGCGGCACTTGCATGATCTCGCCGACGAAACGCGGAATCACAGAACGAAGATCGGCTTCGTCGAACTCCATTGGAGACCGGCTGAGCACGGCGCCATCGGCATCGAGAGTATCAGTTGCCACTCCGAACTGAGCCGTCGCCACGTAGGTCTTGTCGGCGTCTTGCACGTACCGAATCGTACGGGTGGCTCTGCCGAGTCCGAGGACCAGAAGACCGGTCGCCATCGGGTCCAACGTACCGGCGTGACCGATCTTCTTCTGGCCGAGCAAGTGGCGAGCCTTGGCAACCACGTCGTGTGAAGTCCACCCGCCCTCTTTGTCGACCAGTAGGAAGCCGTCAATCACGGTCGGGATCTCCCGCCGCCGCCTCCTCCTCTTCGATGTTGTGAAGAATCGAAAGAATGTGAGCTCCCCGCTCGATCGACTCATCCACGACGAAGGCGAGGCTCGGCGTGTACTTCATGCGAATCTCGTGCCCGACCTCGGTTCTGATCTTCGACGATGCCGCATCCAATGCTTCCTGCGTGGAGTCTCGCTCTTCGGAAGCGCCGAGCACTGAGAAATATACTTTGGCGCTCCGAAGGTCTGGAGAGGCGTCTACCCCGGTGATCGTGACAAAACCCAGCCGAGGGTCCTTGAGATCCGCGACATGTTCGGCGATGGCTTTCTTGAGGATCGAGTTGACCCGTCGCATTCGATCTCCGCGACTCATTCTGGATCCTCCAGATGACTCATGCCGATCTGGATTACCTCCAGGTCGGCTCGTTCACTGAGTAATCGCTTCACTGCGGTGATGCGTTTCTCGAGTTCGGCACTTCCGGCGGCCACGATTGCCACTCCCACGGTAGACCGCTGCCATTCATCATGGTGATCGACCTCCGCAACCGACAGTGACATACGGTTTCGCAGGTCGGCGATAACCGAGTGGAGGACGCGGCGTTTCGCCTTGAGCGATCTCGCTTCAGGAATACGGAGTTCGACCCGCAGGGCTGCGGCGTGCATGACGCTCAGGTGCGAGCGACCTCGCGTACTTCGTAGACCTCGATGACATCGTCCTGTTTGATGTCATTGAAGGTCTCGAAGCCGATACCGCACTCATAGCCGGCAGATACCTGGCGAACGTCGTCCTTGAAACGACGGAGTGAGCCAATGCGCCCATCGTGGGTGACGACGCCACCGCGCAATACCCGGGCCCGGGAACCGCGAATGATCTCGCCCTCTGTGATGTAGGAACCGGCGATGTTGCCTGCCCTCGGCGTTCTGAATATCGCTCGAACTTCCGCAGAGCCGATGACGACTTCGACCTCGTCCGGAGCGAGCCTGCCAACCAGCATTTGCTCGATCTCGTCGAGCATCTCGTAGATGACCCGGTAGGTGCGAATCTCGATGCCCTTGTCCTCGGCCGACCGGCGGGCTTTGGCGTCGGGACGAACGTTGAATCCAACGATCACCGACTCCGTGACCTCCGCCAGGCTGACGTCGTTCTCGGAGATGCCACCCACGGCGCCTTGCACCAAAGTGATCTTGCCGCCCTCACGTCCGATCTTGGCCACCGACTCGCGGATTGCCTCGAGCGAACCATGGGCATCGGCCCTGATGATCAACCTGAGGTCTGCCTCATCCTGAGTTCGGAGCTGTTCGAGGAGCGCCGCGAGACGCTCGCGTGCAGTCGGGATGACCTGCTGACCGGCCCGCAGATCCTCAAAGGCCTTGGCGGCCTGGTTCCGGGCCATTCGCTCATTCTTGAGAACCTGAAATGCGTCACCGGCGGTGGGAACTTCAGACCAACCCATCACCAGCACCGGAGCACTGGGGCCGGCCAACGGAACCTTCTCACCGGTCTCATTGAGCATCGAACGGACACGCCCCGAAACCGGACCGGCGACCAGCGCATCACCCTGTTTGAGCGTGCCACGCTGGACGATCACGGTCGCCACCGGCCCACGGCCGACGTCGAGCTGGCTCTCGACCACAACGCCTTCGGCAGCAGGGTTCGGGTTGCCCTTGAACTCCTCGAGTTGCGCTACGAGGTCGATCATCTCGAGAAGCTGATCGATGCCATCGCCACTCTTGGCGGAGAGCTCAACGGTGATGACGTCGCCACCCAGCTCCTCTGCGATGAGCTCATACTCAGTCAACTGAGCCCGAATCCCGTGCGGATCTGCACCGGGCAAATCCATCTTGTTTATCGCAATGATGATCGGAACCCCAGCCGCCTTGGCGTGGCTGATGGCCTCTATCGTCTGCGGCATGATGCCGTCGTCCGCAGCAACAATCAGTACAACCATGTCGGTAACCTCAGCGCCACGGGCTCGCAGCGCAGTAAATGCTTCATGGCCGGGAGTGTCGAGGAACGTGATCTTGTTGCCGCCGACCTCGACCTGATACGCGCCTATGTGCTGTGTGATCCCACCGTATTCGCCACCCACGACATTCGTCTTGCGAATGAAGTCGAGCAGGGTTGTCTTTCCGTGATCGACGTGACCCATCACCGTAACCACCGGCGGGCGCGAAACAAGCACGGCCGGATCATCGTCGTAGACCTTCTTGGGGCGCACTCTCGATCCGGTCTGTGCGGCCGGATCAGCGGGAACTACCTCGATCTCGACGTCAAAGTGGTCACCGATTAGCTCGAGCGCATCGTCCGGAATCGGCGTGGAGGCGCCGACCATCTCACCGAGTTGAATGAGCGCCTTGACGATCTCAGGGGCCGGTTGACCAATCAGTTCAGAGAGGCCTTCCGGAGTGACCCCGGATTCCACGGAAACCGGCTCGGACCCTTCGCCTTCAGACTCGGACTCTGCTTCGAGCTCCGCTTCAACCTCTGCCTCGGGCTCAGCTTCCGGTTCTGGCTCAGCTTCGAGCTCAGACTCCGCTATTGGTTCTGGTTCTGGCTCTGGCTCCAGTGCTGGTTCTTCGACGCCCGCGTAGGACTGTCGCACCTGGTCGGCGGCCTCCGGCTCGACGCCGGAAGAGGCCGTTTTGGCTTCGATGCCCAGTTCCTGGGCACGCGCCAGCACATCCTTCGATTCCAGCCCTAACTCGCGGGCCAGCTCATATACCCGAATCTTCGCCACTATCTCTCCGCGCTATTCGTCTTCGATGGGATCGTCGCCATCTTCGGCGACCTCGTCCGACTGTTCATCCGTACTTGGTGTCTCAGGGGCGTCGTCTACGTCATCCTGATCGGATACAACCTCTTCTGGCTCCGCCGAATCTTCTTCCGGCTCGGCCGGAGCCTCAGCAACAACTTCAACATCTTCCTCAGCAGTCTCGCCGGCTGCGGCAGATGCCTCTTCTGCTACTTCTACCGCTTCGACTACCGCAGCTTCGATAGATCCCTCTGCCTCAGCGTTTTCGGAGTCGGTGTCCGGCTCGGTCCCGGCCACCTCCGCCGCGGCCGCTTCAGCCGCCGCGTTCGCCTCCTCGAGATCCGACCGGATGTCCACTCGATACCCGGACAAGCGGGCGGCGAGTCGGGCGTTCTGACCTTCTTTGCCGATCGCCAGCGAAAGCTGGTGATCGCTGACGATCACAACGGCGGTCTCATTCGGCTCGTCGATCCGAACTTCCTGAACCTTGGCCGGGCCGAGCGCCTCTGCGATGAACTGCGCCTTGTCATCACGCCACTCAACGACGTCGACCTTCTCGCCGCGCAACTCGTTGACGACCTGGCGAACCCTCGAACCACGCGCTCCGACGCAGGCGCCTTTGGGGTCGACATTGGGGTCGTTCGACGAAACCGCGATCTTTGTTCGATGGCCCGGCTCGCGGGCGATCGCCTTGATCTCGATTGTTCCGTCGATCAGCTCGGGCACTTCGAGCTCGAGTAGACGACGAACAAAGTCCGGATGGCTGCGGCTCACCACAATCTGCGGCCCCTTGGCCTCATTCCGAACCTCGAGCACGAAGGCTTTCACCCGATTACCGCGTTCGAGTCGCTCGTACGGGATGCGTTCAGAGCCCGGAAGAAGCGCCTCAGCATCACCGAGATCGAGAATCGAATAGCGATAGTCGACCTGTTGGATGATGCCGGTGACCAGATCGCCCTCGCGACCCTCATAGACATTAAATACCTGATCTCGTTTGGCTTCACGAAGGCGCTGGGCAATGACCTGCTTGGCTGTTTGGGCAGCAATACGACCGAAGTCGTCGGGCGTATCCTCCCACTCCTTCGTGACGTTTCCTTCCTCGTCGAGTTCCTGGGCGTAAACGACGATGTCGCCACTTCCCGAATCGATGACAACGCGTGCCTCCTCGGCCGCGCCGGGACTGCGCTTGTACGCAGAAACGAGAGCGTTGGCCAGGGCGTCGAGGATTGTCTCGACAGGCACGCCGCGCTCGCGCTCGAGCAATTCGAGAGCTTCCATCACCTGATCGTCAATCATCATTTCATCAACTCCTAGCGGCCTTCTTGCCCGGCTTCGGCGCCTTTTCCCAGTGGTATATCGTTCGCGCCGATTTCACCTGATCGAACTCGATCCGCCGGTTTTCACCTTCGACATCCATAACCAGGCCGTCGTCATCCGATTCGACCAGGATGCCCTCGTGACGGCGCTCCCCTTCGACTTCCGTGCCGGTCCTCACCGCCACTTCTCCCCCAATCGACTTGCTGTAGTGGGCCGGACGTCGCAGCTTTCGCTCGAGGCCCGGCGATGTCATTTCGAGCGTATACGACCCGTCGAGGTCGGATTCATGGTCGAGCAGCCGTGAAAGGCCTCTTGACAGCTCGGCGAGGTGATCTACCCCGACCTCCGATCCGCCAACAACGACGCGCAGAATTCGGCCTCCACCCTGACCCAGCATCTCCAGATCATCGAGTTCGAGACGTTCTGCTCCTAAGTAGTTCCCGATGAGCTCTTCCAAGCTCGTAGGTACGTCGCTCAACCTTTTTCTCCACACAAAGAAAGCGGGCATGGCCGCCCACTTCCGCGTAGCGTCCTCATTTGTCCAACCGAGTATAACCCGACGCGTGGCAGCGCCCGACGGCCCGGCGCCGGCTGAATCGTTCTGCTTCGCCGCTAGCGATCAATCAGAGCGTTCAGGTGGGCGATAACACCGTCGAGTGCTACTTCTTCAGTGACGCCGCTGGCTCGCTCCTGCACCTCGACAACGCCATTGGCGAGGCCGCGCGGCCCGACTGTGACCCGGAAAGGAACTCCGATCAATTCGGCGTCGGCGAACTTGACACCAGGGCGATCGACGCGATCGTCCAGGAGGGGGTCGAGTCCCGCGGCCCGGCATTGCTCATAGATGCTCTCACCCGCTTCTAGAGCTTCAGCCGCGTCGGCCCGCAGAACTGTGATAACGACGGAATACGGGGCAATAGCCACCGGCCACACGATGCCCTTCTCGTCGTTGTGGGTCTCGACAACTGCCGCGATATTTCTCTCGAGGCCGATCCCGTAGGAGCCCATTATCACCGTCTGGGCCTCACCTTCTTCATCCAGAACAGAAATGCCGAAGGCGTCCGCATACTTAGTGCCCAGCTTGAAGATGTGTCCTACTTCAATTGCTTTGAATACTTCGAGCGCCTCGCCGCAGTTGGGACAAGATTCACCCTCGGCTATCTCGCGCAGATCTGCCCACGTCGAGACCTGAATATCGCGGTCGACATCGACGCCCCGCAAATGGAACTCGTCCTCGTTGGCGCCGGTCACCATGTTGTAGCGGCCGGCCAGAGCGTTGTCGGCGATGATCGGCAGGTCGGATATGCCGACCGCTCCCAGGCTACCGGGATCGGCGCCAAGCGCCGCCCGAATCTCCTCGGGATGAGCGGGCCGAAAGTCGATGGCCCCGGTACCGTCCTGCAGTTTCTGCTCGACCAGAGGATGATCGCCCCGCAACAAAACGAGAGTCAGTAGCCCTTCGAGGCTGTAGACGAGCGTCTTGAGTTGGTGATCCCCGGCCGCCCCACCATCGAACGAAGCGAGATCCTCGATGGTCCGAACTCCGGGCGTCGCGAACTTCTCGATCTCGGCGTGTTCGACACCGTCATCGACATCTTCAATCCGAGACGTGGCTCGCTCCATGTTGGCGGCGTATCCGCACGACCCGCAGAAAACAACGTCGTCTTCACCGGATTGGCTACGCACCATGAACTCGATCGAATCGCTTCCACCCATCGCCCCTGAGGAAGCTTCCACGGCCACAGCATCGAGATCGAGCCTGGCGAATATCCGCTCGTATGCCTCATAGTGGCGATCGAATGAGGCGTCGAGACCGGCCGAGTCGATATCAAATGAGTAGGAGTCCTTCATCGTGAACTCGCGAGTGCGAAGCACACCGGCCTTTGGTCGAGGCTCGTCGCGGAACTTCGTCTGGATCTGATACCAGAACTGCGGAAGGTCGCGATAGCTGCGTAGTTCAAGCGACAACGTCCCGAAGACCTCTTCGTGGGTCATGCCGAGGGCGAGATCCGTGTCTTTGCGATCGCGCAGGCGAAACATCTCGTCGCCCATGATTTCCCAGCGGCCACTCTTCTGCCAGATCTCGGCCGGGTGAAGAGCGGGCAGGAGGAACTCCTGGCCACCGATTCGATCCATTTCCTCACGAATCACGTTCGCAACCTTGGTCCGAACGCGAATCATCAGCGGCAGCAGCGAGTAGGCGCCCGCCATCAATTGGCGGACATAGCCTCCCCTGACCAGGAGGCGATGGCTGATGGCCTCCGCGTCGGCGGGATCATCACGAAGAGTGGGGATGTGGGCTTGCGACCAGCGCATGGGGCTCTCGGGTGGGGGAATCGAGAGGTTAGTCAGCTTGCTGGGCGAGGAATGCACCATTGGCGGTAGAGCGACCTCCCTTGGTTCTCAAGGCCATCACGGGATGACCTTTGGCTGTTGGCCATTGGCTGCACCGTTGATGCTCGACCATATAGGCCGGCCGGGTATGGACCTTCGTCGGACTGCAACTACCGCACAATCGGCCAGGGGCCAGAGGCCCAACGGCTCACTCTTCAACGATTTGCGCGACTCGGGCACGACGTTCCTGGGACCGATTCACGTCGCCCTGAATCTGGAGCAGTTCCTCGGCCGTCTCGGCGGCCAGTTGCTCGGCCATCCTGTCCGCCGCTGCCAGGCGAGCATCGACGCCCTCCTCAATCAGCTTCTGAGCCTCATCGAGCAAAGCGTCGACCATCTCATCTTCAGGAACGACGCGGACGACCTGACCCTTGATGAACAGATGTCCCTTCCCGCGGCCGGCCGCGATGCCGATGTCGGCCTCTCTCGCCTCGCCCGGTCCATTGACCACACACCCCATCACCGCTACCTGAATCGGCATCTCCGCCTCTTCCAGACGTCTCTGGGCCTCCCCGGCTACTTCGATGACATCGACTTCGGCCCGTCCACACGAGGGGCAAGCGATGAGGTCCAAACCGGCACGCTCGCGCAACCCGAGGTATTCGAGCAACTGCCTTCCGGCTTTCGCCTCTTCAACCGGGTCGGCGGTCAGCGAGAAGCGGATGGTGTCGCCGATGCCCTCCAGGAGCAGGGTGGCGATGCCGGCCACCGACTTGATCAGGCCGCCCGGTGGCGGCCCGGCCTCCGTGACACCGAGGTGGAGCGGATACTCGACCCGCTCACTCAGCTGTCGGTAGGACTCGACCATCGACGGCACGTGAGAGTGTTTGACAGAAATCTTGATGTCGTGGAATCCGACGTCCTCGAGATATCGAATCTCAGTCTGTGCGGACTCAACGAGAGCCTCGGGCACCGCCGAGCCATATTTCGCAAGCAGATCTTTGTCGAGGGATCCGCCGTTGACACCGATCCGGATCGGAACTCGACGCTCCCCTGCCGCTCGGGCCACTTCCTTGATATGAGCTTCGTTGCGGATATTGCCCGGGTTCAACCGCAGGGCGTGCACTCCCGCCTCGAGGGCAGCCAGCGCCAGCCGGTACTGGAAGTGGATATCGGCCACGATCGGTACCGGCGAACGCGGCACGATCTCAGCCAGACCCTGTGCAGCAGCGACATCGTTGCAGGTGATGCGCACAATGTCCGCTCCGGCGCCGGCGAGGGCGTAGACCTGCGCGAGTGTCCCGTCGACGTCGGCCGTTTTGGTCGTCGTCATCGACTGGACGGTCACCTCGGAGCCGCCGCCAACAGGGACGGATCCCACATGAATCTGGCGGGTCTCCCGGCGCTCGATCATCAGAACTGGATCGGTTGGACGATATCGAGAAGGATGCTCACGAATCCAATAAACACCATCAGCAGGATCACGGTGGCCGCGATCGGGATCAGTTTCTGGATGTCGGCTTGCTTGTGGGTGATCCTCTCATAGAGGGCTATCGCGAAGTGTCCGCCATCCAGCGGCAACAACGGCAGGATGTTGAATGCCCCGAGGATGATGTTGAACACCGCCAGGAAAGCAATGAGCGTGCCGACCCCTATGACGTCGGCCTGCGATCCCACCTGAGCAATGCCGACCAGGCTGACGGGCCGGATCTCGTCGGGGACGGGCTCCCCGAAGACACCTTTCATCAGCTGGAGGAGCGATGACGGTCGGAATACGTTCCAGAGCGTCTTGTAGGCCTCGCCGGTGATGTCAACGACCTCCCGGCCGGCCAAACCAAACGATGAGAAGAGCCCGACATCGACTCGTTCGATAACCGGAGCGACTCCCAGATATCCGGACGGATCAGAACCGGCGGCCCCCACGGAGGCGAGAGTCACGGTCAACGTTCTCTGCTGACCGCTTCGGCTGATGACGATATCGACCTCTTCGCCGGGCCGGGCCGCGATCGCCGACTGAACCTCGGGCCACGTTTCGGTGGATTCGCCGGCGATGGAGAGGAACTCGTCACCCGACTTCAATCCGGCCAGCGCCGCCGGGGCGATCTGGTCGGTCCCGTCCATTTCAGCTCTGACTTCATTGACGACCGGCTGAATCTCGATCATCCCGTTGATCGCGAACAGCCCGATGAAGATGATGTAGGCGATCGCGAAGTTGGCCGCAATGCCGGCCAGGACAACGACGCTCTTCTGCCAGAACGGCTTCTCGCGGTAGGTACGGCCGATATCCTCGGGATCGACCTCCTCGAGAACGCTCATCCCGACGATTCGCACGTAGCCGCCGGCCGGGATCGCCCTGAGACCGTATTCCGTCTCGCCCCGCTGGGTCGACCAGATCCGGGGCCCGAAACCAACGAAGAACTCACTGACCTTGATGCCGAGAGCTTTGGCCGCGAAGAAGTGGCCCGCCTCATGGGCAAGAATGAAGACCACGAAAGCGGCCAGCATTGATATCGCGCCGGTCATACCGCCACCACGGTACCCGACCGGTGGGATAAGGATTTTCTCAGCAATGCAATGGCGCGTGGAGAACAACAGTATTGCTGAGAAAAAGCGGGGTCTGTCAGCATGCGCCACCCAGAAGGCTGTGCGCAACCGCTCGGGCTTCGCGATCGACCTCGATGACGTCGTCCACTGTGGTCAGGTCCACGACAGGCACCTGCTCGAGTGTGCGCTCGACGACTTCCGGGATTCCGAGGAACCCGAGACGGCCATCCAAAAAGGCGTGCACCGCCACCTCGTCGGCAGCATTGAGCACCGCAGGAGCCGACCGTCCGGTCCGCCCTGCCTCATAGGCCAGGTCCAGTGCTCGAAATGCCTTCCGATCCGGAAGGTCGAACGTGAGCGAACGGGAAGTGAAGTCGAACTCCCCCAGCGCGCCGGCGACCCGATCGGGATAGGTAACGGCGTACTGGATCGGTACCCGCATGTCGGGTTCGCCGACATGGGCCTTGAGAGATCCGTCGACGAACTCCACGAGCGAATGCACAATGCTCTGTGGGTGAACCACGACGTCGATCTTGTCGTACGGCAGGTCGAACAGATAGTGGGCCTCGATGACTTCCAGCCCTTTGTTGAACAGGGAGGCCGAGTCAATCGTGACCCGTTTCCCCATGTTCCAGGTGGGGTGCGCCAGTGCCTGTTGCGGCGTCACCTGCTCGAGGTTCTCGAGCGTCGAACCACGAAAAGGGCCGCCCGAAGCCGTGAGAATCAGCTTTCGCACCGCGGTGGGGTCCTCACCAACCAGGCACTGGAACAAGGCTGAGTGCTCCGAATCCACCGGGAGTAACTCACCTCCACCGCGTTTGAGAGCCGCCAGGACGACCGGACCGCCGGCAACCAGGGTCTCCTTGTTGGCGAGGGCCAGGCGATTTCCCGCCTCCAGAGTCGCTATCGAAGTCCGCAAGCCGGCCGCACCAACGATTCCATTCACAACGGTCGTGTTGGGAGTTGCGGCCAGATCCTCCATGACCTCCGACCCGAACGAGGCCCGATCACCCAAAGATGCTGCCATGCGCTCACGTTCATCCCCCGTCGGCGCGGCCGCGACGATCTGCGCATCCGGCCACTGAGAGGCAAGGTCGATCAAATCCGCAGACCCGCGCCTTGCCGCCAGCGCCCGGACTTCGATGCCAAGCCGAACGGCCACGTCCAAAGTCTGCCGACCGATCGATCCGGTGGCGCCCAGGACAACGAGCGGTTGACTCACGCCAGAAATCCGGCCAAACGGAAGAAGAAGTAGGCAGCCGGGATGGTGAACAGGAAGGCATCCACCCGATCAAGGACGCCGCCGTGTCCGGGAAGGATCGCTCCCATGTCCTTGATGCCGATCGAGCGCTTGATCAGCGACTCGGCGAGATCACCAAGCGGACCGAACACAGCCACAACAGCCGCCAACCCGAGTCCTGCCTTCCAGTCCAGTGGCTCGAACCACGGTATGAACGTCAACAGAACTGTCGCAGCGCCGCCGGCGATGATGCCACCGACGAGGCCTTCGACAGTCTTATTCGGTGAGAGATCAGGCGCCAGTTTGTGACGCCCCCACCGCTTGCCGACGAAGAACGATCCGATGTCGAGCACACCGGTGGCAATCACGACGGCAACGATCAGCGGACGGTGATTCGGATGCTGCGCAATCGGCGCGACGAACGAAAACATGACAGGAATCCAGAGCACACCGAGCATCGTGAGTGCCGCATTGTCGAGCGGGTTACGACGAACGAGCAGGGAATACCACAGGAGAATCGCGACGGCGGTCGTAGCTGCGAATCCGGCCGCGGCAATCGGGCCGGAAACCCAAGCTCCAATCAACGCTCCGATGGCACCAACGATCCCGAACAGTGAGAGCGGAACGAATCCGACTCCTCTCAACGCGGTGTAAAACTCGATGATCCCGATGATCGACAAAGCGCCCACGAGCAGCATCAACCATCCACCGCCCGCCAACAGGGCGGCGACGACGGCTACTACCAAAACCACGGCCGTGCCGATGCGGCTGGGAAGATCCGACTTCGGCTTGTCTGGAACGTCAATCGGTTCTCGCTCGCCGGTTACATCCTCAAATCCGACAACACCCGTTTCGATGCCCGGCATGGTGGCAGCCACCGCCGCCATCTCATGATCTTGCTGTTCGGCTTCGGAAATCGCCTCGGCCAGTCCCTGGTACTCGCGGGTCGTGGCAGATACGTAGTCCTCATGGGTGAAATCATCCAGGGCGGATGAGCCGTTGGTCAGAGACTCCAGACCATCGGATTCCTCGAGAGCTTCTTCGTCATGAGGCACCCGGTCCGTCGGAAACGGGAGGACGTCGCCGCCCTCATCATCCCGACCGATGTCGTCGCCGTCACTCAAACTTCGAGCAACTCCTGCTCCTTGTGCTCCATCAGCTCATCGATTCGCTTGGTATGCCGGTCCGTGATCTCCTGGAGTTCCTTCTCGGCACGGCGGATGTCGTCTTCAGATACCTCACCCTCGAGCGCTTCGAGATCATCCTTGACATGACGGCGCACCTGACGCATAGCCACGCGCCCCTCCTCTGCCATGTGCTTCACAACCCGAATGAGTTCTCGGCGGCGGTCCTCGGTCAGGGCCGGAAACGCCAGCCTGATCACATTGCCGTCGTTCGAGGGATTCAGGCCGAGGTCGGAGGCCTGAATAGCCCGCTCGATGTTGACCATCGAGCCCTTATCGAACGGTGAAAGGACGAGGAGACGCGGCTCTGGAACCGAAAATGAGGCCAGCTGCTGAAGAGGCGTCGGTGCTCCGTAGTAATCGACCATCACTCTGTGGAGGATTCCTGGATTGGCGCGTCCGGTGCGCACTGTGCCGAATTCTCCGAGCGTGTGTTCAACAGCCTGATCCATCCGCCGCTCGGCATCGGTCAAGAGTTCCTGGATCATTTCGCCTCCTCAGTGAACCAGCGTTCCGAGGCCTTCTCCCCGGACCGCCCTCACAATGTTCCCGGGTACGGAAATGTTGAACACCGTGATTGGTAAGTCGTGGTCCTTACACATGGTAATCGCAGTCGAGTCCATCACCTTGAGATCATCAGCAATAACACGCAGATACGCCACTTCCTCGAGAAGTACCGCATTCGGATTGTTGGTCGGGTCGGCGTCGTAGACACCGTCGACATTCGTAGCCTTCATCACGACCGACGCACCGATCTCGACCGCCCGCAGCGCAGCCGCGGTGTCGGTGGTGAAGAACGGATTGCCGGTGCCGGCCGCGAAGATGACCACCCTTCCCTTTTCCAGGTGCCTGATGGCGCGCAATCGGATATACGGCTCGCTGAGTTGGCGCATGCTGATCGCGCTCTGTACGCGGGTCGGCACACCGATCTTCTCGAGGGCATCCTGGAGCGCCAGGGCATTAATGACCGTGGCCAGCATGCCCATGTAGTCGGCGTTGGCCGGATCCATGCCCTCGGCGGCCTTTGAGACGCCTCTGAAGATGTTCCCACCACCGACAACAACCGCTAACTCGGTGCCGGTCTCCTTCGCCTCCGAGATCTCGGTGGCGACGCGCAGCACCGTGGTGGGGTCGATGCCGTATCCGATTTCCGGATCCGCAAAGGCTTCACCAGACAGTTTCAGTACGACTCGCCGCGGTGCTCCGTCGGTCATGTCAATCTTCTCCGATAGTCAGCCGTGCAAAGCGTCGGATTGAGATGTTCTCGCCCATCCTGGCAGCCAGTTGACCAACCATATCGCCAATCGTTCCCTCGAACTTGGCGGCGTTGGCGAATGTCTGGTCGAGGAGAACATGGTCCTTGAAGAACGACTCGAGGCGTCCTTCCACGATCTTGGGGACGATGTGCTCCGGCTTGCCTTCGTTCTCGGCCTGCTTCGAAATCATCTCGGCTTCCTTGGCGACCAGCTCCTCGGGCACCTCGTCGCGGGTCGTCCATGACGGCTTGCCCCATGCAATGTGCATCGCAATGTCCTTGGCCGCAGCCAGGAACTCGGGGGTCTTGGCCACGAAGTCGGTTTCAGAGGAGAGCTCGACCAACACGCCGCTGATCGGACGATCGTCCTGGAGGTGCAGGTAGGAACCGATGGCTCCTTCCGATGCCTCCCGATCGGCGCGCTTGGCAGCGGCTGCGAGGCCCCGCTCACGCAGCAAGTCGAATGCGGCCTCGAGATCGCCTTCGGTCTCGCTGAGTGCCTTCTTGGCATCCATCATCCCAACCCCGGCCTGCTGCCGGAGTTGCTGAACATCCTTGGCGGTGAAATCAGCCACTCTCATCCCTCTTCGGTCGGGGTGGCGGCGGCTTCCTCTTCTACACCAACCGGCACAACATCCTTTTCCTCATCAACCGGCAAGACATCTTTCATCGAGTCTTTGCCGATCAGATCGCGGCCTTCCCGGCAAGCATCGGCGATCACCGAGGCGAACAGGTCGGCCGATCGGATGGCGTCGTCATTGCCCGGGATCACCATGTTGATGAGATCGGGATCACAATTCGTGTCGACGACCGCCACGATGGGAATACCCAGACGGCTCGCTTCCTTCACTGCGGTGGCTTCGGTGTTGACATCCACGATGAACACAATGTCGGGAAGACCGTTGAGGTTTCGCACGCCACCGAGGTTGCGGACGAGTTTTTCGCGCTCACGCCGCAGACGTAGGCGCTCCTTCTTCGGCCGAGATTCCATCTCGCCCGTCTCATCCATCCGCTCGAGTTCCTTCATGTAGGCGATCCGCTTCTGAATCGTCTGGAAGTTGGTGAGCATGCCGCCCAGCCAACGGAAGTTGACATACGGCATCTCGGCTCGTTCGGCATGTTCGGCAATAGCCGTTTGGGTTTGCTTCTTCGTTCCGACGAATAGCACCGTGCCACCGGCCTGCACGACGTCGCGCACAGTCCGATGGGCATCGAGGGTTTGCTGGAGTGTTTGCCGAAGATCCACGATGTGAATCCCGTTCCGCTCGCCGTAAATGTACGGCTGCATCTTTGGATTCCACCGTTGGGTCTGATGCCCGAAATGGACGCCGGCCTCCAGCAACTGCTTCATGGTCACTGCTGACACAGCTGCTCCTTTGTGGTTGTTCCTCCGCCCCGGCGATGGATTCTCCCGCGAAGCATCCGCTTCGACCGTGGGAGCTCGCACGAGGCGTGCGTTCTTGAAGATGAGGGTACCAGCGAGTCATGATGCGGCAAGTTCGGGAAGCCGGGCTGAGGGCTAATGGCTAAAGGCCGTGATCATCGGCTCCGCCGATGATCACCGGTAGCTTGGTTCGGTCATCCGGTTTCGAAGGCTCATCACCGAGTTCGTGTGAATCTGACACACGCGGGACTCGGTGACACCCAGCACATTCCCAATCTCGGATAGCGTTAGTCCCTCGTAGTAGTACAACGTGACGACCAGTCGCTCCCGGTCGGGAAGACGGTTGATGGAATCCGCCAGGACTCGCTTCATCTCCTCAACCTGAAAGGCGGCTTCCGGATTGGTACCGCGCGGATCCGGGAGAACGTCACCGACGGTTGATGAATCGCGATCGCGCCCAAGGAGTTCATCGAGGGCAACCAGGCCAAGGGTCGAGATCTCAGCCAGGCTGTCTTGGAGGTCGTCGACCGGCATGTCCATGTGGGCGGCCAATTCCTCTTCGCTCGGCGTGCGTTTCAGCCGGTGCTCCAGTTCAGCCAGCGATCGTTCAATCTCTCTGGCTCTCGAACGAACCGAACGAGGAACCCAGTCGAGTTGGCGAAGCTCATCGAGGATGGCACCCCTGATGCGATTGATCGCGTACGTTTCGAACTTGAATCCCCGCTCGAGATCGAATTTGTCGATCGCGTCGATCAACCCGAAGATTCCATACGAGATGAGATCGGACTGCTCAACATTGCGGGGCAATCCGACTCCGACACGACCGGCGACGAACTTCACCAGCGGCGAGTAATGCAGGATCAACGCATCTCGCACAATGTCCTCGCCGGATTTCTTAAAGCGCTGCCACAGCTCCATGACCTGGTCGTCGGAGTTCTGGTCAGGCTCGCGGATGGCTTCGTTCATAGGTCGCCTTGAGATGGTCCCGGGTTACCGAAGTGTAAATCTGGGTCGTCGCCAGTTCAATGTGACCCAACAATTCCTGTACAGATCGTAGATCAGCGCCGCCCTCTAGGAGGTGAGTTGCGAAAGAATGTCTGAATGCGTGGGGGAAGGTTCCAGCCCGCCGGCGGACGATCCTCCTGATTCCGCGCTCATCGAGTGGTCCTCCCCGAGCCCCAATCCAAAGAGAATCGGAGGTCGAGTCCCTCGCCAATGCGGGTCGCGCCTCGTTCAGGTACCGATGGATCGACCGTACGGACGGATGACCCAGCGGTACGACTCGCTGGCGGTCACCTTTCCCGATTACACGGATCTGGTCTCGCCCCAAAACATCGCCAACGGTCAACGAAACCAACTCTGCTACGCGCAGGCCGGACGCATAGAGTACCTCGAGAATTGCTCGATCACGGATCTCGACGGGATCGTCGCCATTGATCGAGTCGAGAACGCTGTGCATCGTCCGTTGTGGCAGGGCCGATGGGAGAGTCTTGGGGAGTTTGGGCCTGGCTACCTGCTCGGCTGGGTTGAGCGGCAGCTCTCCGCGCCGCGTGACGTCACCGAAAAATGACCGAACGGCGGAAGCCTTCCGTGCGACCGACCGCCGGGCGTACCCGATGGTGTCGAGATAGGCCAGGTATCTTCTGACTATTCGCCGATCTACGTCGGCAAGGGCAGCGATACTTCCGCGATCACAGAACGCAAAGAACTGGGCCAGATCGCGCCGGTAGGCGTCCAGCGTATGCGACGAGGCGCCGCGTTGCCCTGCCTTCCTATCCAGGAACGCGGTGACGTCGGCGGCAGCCCAATCAGGAAGAGCGGGGATCTTTGCCACGATGTAATCCTCGCCGCCTGTGTGGACGGGGTCAACGACCCGCCCCCGATCCACCTGCGTCCAGGCCTCCCACGACCAATCCGTCGACCCACCTGATCTGGCCGGTCGCCTCCAGGCGAGCAAGGTCGGCGAGGACTTCTCCCGGTGGGCGATTGACGGCTGTGACGATCCACTCGACCGTTCTCCCAATCGGCCCGATCATTGTGGCCAACTCGCCGTCGGGTGGGGAGTCGCTCGGTGCGGGCGGTCCGAGGACCAGCGAAACGGCTTCCACGAGATCAGAAGCCCCGAGCACGGGAATGGCTCCATCCCGGATGATGAGATTGCATCCCTCGGACGTTGCCCTATCGACATCTCCCGGGACGGCCAGGATCTCTCTCCCATGTTCGAGCGCCGCCCGCGCCGTAATCAAGGCTCCCCCGTTGGGTCGCGCTTCTACGACAACCGTGACCGCAGACAGACCCGAGATGATTCGATTGCGCGGCGGAAACCTCCAGCCCGAGGGCGGAGTACCCGGCGGGTACTCAGATGTAACCCCGCCGCCCGTCTCGAGAATCGTCTCGCCCAGACGTCGGTTGGAGACGGGATACCAGCGATCGGGGCCGCAGCCGAGAACGGCAACGGAGCACCCACCGACCGATACCGCTCCACGATGAGCCGCCGCATCAACTCCCTTCGCCAGGCCGCTCACTACCGGCCATCCGGCGACGGCCAGCGCTCTTCCGAACTGCTCGGCCAGGCGCAGTCCATATGAGGTCGCCTTCCTGGTTCCGACCACCGCCACACCCCGTTCCTCCGGGATCCGTCCGCGGACAAACAACAGGTCTGGAGCGTCGGGAAGGAGAGCAAGGTGTTCGGGCAAGTCTTCGCGAAAGACGGCCTCGATTCCGGCCACCGCCAGTTCCGCCCGGCGCTCTTCCGCCGGAACCGACGCCGCCTCTCTGGCGTGATCGGGAACCCGCTCGGCACCCTTCGAGATCCTGGCCAGCACGCGGCTCGCCGACCCGTACTTCTCGAGAAGAGTACGACGCCGGGTCGGATGCATCCCGACGAATGCCAACTGCAGTCTTTCGTCATACATCACGACCACTCCCCGCGATACGACAGTGCTTCGGCCGTATGAGGCTCGGCGACAAGGTCAGAATCAGCTAGATCTGCAACTGTTCTGGCGACGCGGCGGATGCGGTCGTATCCGCGCCCTGAAATCTCCTGACGATCGAAAGCCTGCTCGAGCAGGGCCAGTGCTCCCGGTTCCCAAGCCTGAACGTCCAATCGCTCACGACGCATTGAGCGGTTCAATACGCCTCGATCAATCTGACGTACTCGCGCTGCTTCCACCCGCTTCCTCACTGCCGCGCTCTTCTCACCGGCCGGGCTCATCAGCGAACCCCGGTCGAGACGCGGGACCGGAACTCTCAAGTCGAACCGATCGATCATGGGGCCCGAAAGCCGTCGCCGATAGCGATCAATCTGCGATACCGAACACCGGCAGGCAACCAGACGATCACCCAGGAAGCCGCACGGACAAGGGTTGGTTGCCCCAACGACCTGCAGCGCAGCCGGAAACTGAACGGTTGCCCCCTTACGCGCCACCGTCACCTCCTGATCCTCCAGTGGTTGCCGGAGTGCGTCGAGAAGATTGGCCGGAAACTCCCCCAGTTCGTCCAAGAACAAGACGCCTCGATGTGCCAACGATGCGTCACCGGGAACCGGGATTCCGCTTCCGCCACCCACCATGGCCGCCACAGTTGCGGTGTGGTGAGGAGAACGGAACGGCGGGCGCAAGCGCGGGGGTCGTCCT
>JAUVQS010000078.1 GCA_030598025.1 Acidimicrobiia bacterium
CCCATGTAATCGTGCAAGCGAGGGTGCGCCTCAACGACACTCGTCGGAACCAGCAGTCGCTCGTCTCCGGCGATCCAGTGGTAGTCCGGATACTCCGGCTCGAGTCGCCCGGTCATGGCGTTCATGGGAGGGGACCCAATGAACCTGGCCACAAAGAGGTTGACAGGTTCCCGGTAGATGGCCGTGGGCGTATCAAATTGCTGAACCATCCCGCGATTGAGGACGATCGTCCGGTCACCGATCGCCATGGCCTCCGACTGTTCATTCGTCGCGTAGAAGGTGGTGGCACCAGACTGCTCATGCCGCCGACGAATTTCCAGGCGCGCCTGTAGCCGGGCCTTCGCGTCGAAGCTGGCGAGTGGTTCGTCGAGGAGCAGGATCGCCGGATCACGAACCAGTGCCCGGCCGGTCGCCAGCGCGTTGCGTCTTCCCTGAGAAAGGGTCATAGGTCGGCGGTCCAGCACCCGATCCAAATCCATCAGGTGAGCGATTTCCGCGACGCGCCTCGACCGCTTCGGCTCTTCCACATGCCGCACCTCGAGCGGAAAGGACAAATTGCGCTCAGCCGTCTTGTGGGGATAGAGGGCATGCTCCTGGAATACCATCGCCACATCACGGTCCGCGGGCGGAATTCCCCGTACATCCGTCCCATCGATCAGGAGGCGGCCCGAGGTGGGTTGCTCGAGTCCGGCAATCACCCGTAAGAGTGTTGTCTTGCCACTTCCCGATGGACCCACGACGGTGGTGAGTTCACCGTTGGCAGTCGAAAGCGACACCTCATTGAGAGCGACGACATTGCCACGGCTCAGCGAGACCCCATCGAACACAACCGAAGGCATGAAACCTCCTCAGTTCGAGGATAGGGATGAACGGCGGACTGTGACGCCGTCCGTTAGCCGAGGACCAGACGCTCAGATTCGTAGATCGTGTCGAGACGCTCTTGCAGGGTCGCCTCTCCGGCTTCACCGAGGCGAGGAGCGACGTAGACGAGCAACTCCATCAGCCCGTGGAAGTCATCCAGGGAAACAAACTCGGGGCCGACCCGCGCCGGGCGGCCTCCGGCCAGCACCCCGTCGATGTCGACCATGTTGTGGTAGTTCCCAAGCGGCAAGCTCAGCGACGTCGCCGGATATCCGTATGCGCCGAACGCGGTCGCCTCACACGAACCGCCATCCATCAGCTTCCGCTGCCAGCGGACATCCTGATGACCCTCGGCGTAGGTGCGCACGAGTCGGCTCATCTGGTTGGTCAGCTCCCGATCGAAGATGGTCGAAGCGTCCCCTACCCGAACGACCGGACCGCTCCCGACCGGATAGGCAGGAAACGCCCGCGAGTTCTCAACCACGATCAGCTCCGCTCGTTCGGGAATCGTCCCGACCTTGCATGCGGCGATTGCACCAATGAACCCGACCTCCTCGGCGCGCGTCAGAAGAACCCGCACCTGCGGAGCGTTCTTCCGCACAACATCGAAGGCCGCCAGGATGGCGGCGGCGCCCGCCAGGTCATCACAACCGGCGGCATGCAGCCTTCCATTGCGGACCCCGAGCGACCTCGACCCGAACGCCCAGCGCCCGATATCTCCCGCTGCCAATGAGCCCGAACGCCGGTCGAGTCGAACTGCGCCGGTCGATGTCTTGTGATCAAACTCGGTCACAGTTCCACGATGCACCCGATCGTCACCGTCAAAGAGATCCACGCGGGCATCGTCGAAATAGGGCGTGTGAACCCCACCTCGAAACTCGACGCCTACCCGCCGCGATCGGTCGACGGATGTCACGACGAACCCGGGGTGATCCATGTGGGCGGTCAGGAACACGGGCATCTTGCGAGTGCGCACGGTGGACTTCAACACCACATTGCCGGCGGAATCCCTCGTCATCCGCACGTCCTTGCGACGCACCACCCAGCGTTCGATCCACTCAACGACTCGGTCTTCATAACCGGCGACTGTGGGCAAGGCGGTCAGTTCCGCCAGCCATTGTTCGTGGCGATCAGTCTTGGCACTCATAAAACAGATGGTAGGAGCACCAGCGCCGGGATCATGGCAAGAAACCGACCACCCTCGCCCAGAACGCATCGAACTCATCGCGATGCATCGAATGTGAACTGCCGCCGATCTGATAGAAGGTCAGGTTCGGGTTCATTCTCGCCAGGTCGCGGCCGAACTCGGCAGGAACGACCGGTTCGAATTCGGCGCCGAGAATCAACGTCGGAACCTCGAGGGCGACAACCTCTTCAACCAGGCTCCACGGAACGTTCTGGCGAATCGTCTGCTCAACCATCGCCGGGCGTGACTCGATGATCGCCGAAGCCTTGATCCGGCAGTCCTCGCGATGCCAGGTCGGGTTTCGCCGTGACACCTCCTGCGGAGAGATCGGAGCGACATACGACTTCAACAGGTTCTCGATCGCGAACTCAGGAGCCGGGATTGCCACGGCCGGATCCTCGAGAACGAGCACCGGAGCGAGGTTAGGCCGCTCTGTCAGAGCAAGAACGGCGATCGCCCCGCCCAGCGAATGGCCGAGAATGAGATCCCACTGATCTCGAATCGCCAGCACGTCGGCTGTGTAAGAAGCGAGTGTGAGGTCGGCCGAGGTGGGGCTCATGCCGTGGCCTCGAAGATCCGGGGCGGTCACGGTGTATCCGAGTTCGGCAAGCGCCGGCCCGACCCTCCACCATCCCTCGGCGTTCGATGAGATCCCGTGGAGAAGGAGAGCTTGCTTGGGACCTGAGCCCCAGGACCGAACGGCGAGATCTAAGAAAGAAGTTCTAGGTTCCAAGTTCTAGGTTCTGACTTACTCGCGACTCGCGACAAGTGACTCGCGACTAAACATCAAACGGGGTTTCCGTGAAAAAGTCGGAGGGGCGTTTCTCAGCCTTACCCTCGGCCGGCGCTTCGATGCCCAACCGTTCCCGAATGCCTTCGTAGCCTTCGTCTTCGAGCCGGGCCGACAATTCAGGGCCGCCGGACTCCACAATGCGGCCGTCCATCATCACGTGTATCCGATCGGGAGTCACATAGCGAAGAATTCGGCTGTAGTGAGTGATCATCAGCACGCCTACCTCGGGTCCGCGCATTCGCTCGATGCCCTCAGCGACCTCGCGTACTGCGTCGATGTCCAGCCCCGAATCGATCTCGTCGAGCACGGCAACCTTGGGATTGAGAACCGCCATCTGGAAGACTTCCGATCGCTTCTTCTCGCCTCCGGACAGGTCGTTGTTGACCGAGCGTTCGAGGAATCGATCCATGTCGTACTGGTCGCCGGCCTCCATGATGCGAGCTTCGATCTCATCGGCCGTCCAGCCGCGCTCCTCGCCACTTTCGCGCATGAACACGGCGAGGCCCACACCCGGCACCTCGACGGGATATTGGAAGGCCTGCATCAAACCCATACGGGACCGAACGTCGACCGCCTTATCGAGCAGCGACTCACCGTCGATCAACGCCTCGCCGGCCACCGTGTAGTCGGAGCGACCGGTGAGCACATGGCACAGCGTCGACTTGCCGGATCCATTCGGACCCATGAGGGCGTGCACCTCACCGAACGGAACTTCCAGGTTGACACCCTTGAGGATCTCGATGGTTCCGACCGAAGCCTCGAGGTTGTTGATGTCGAGGGCGAGCTTGCTCACGATGCCTCCTGGAGGGCGAGATAGACGTCGCCGTCTGTGATCTTGACTTCATACTTCTGCTGAGGTTTGGTTGCCGGCAAAGTGCGGGCCTTCCCGGTTTCGAGTTCGAACGTCGCACCGTGACGAGGGCACTCGACTTCATCGTCGTAGACCTCACCCTCGGCCAGCGACGCCTCAGCGTGGCTGCACCGATCGGCCAGCGCATAGACAGCCTCGCCCAGGCGGAAGAGCGCGACGCGATGTCCGAGTGCTTCGACGCGTACTCCCCTTCCGTCCGGCAAGTCCTCCAGGGGAGCGATTCGTACCCAGTCGTCCATCACACCCGGCCTTCTGCCTGGGCGGTGACGAACTTAGCGGAGACGGCATCCCTGACCGGTTCTTCGAGACCCGACACGGGAAGGCGCTGGATCATCTCGTCGAAGAACCCGCGGATCAGCACTCGCTGGGCACGCTCACGCGACAGGCCCCGGCTCATCAGGTAGTACATGTGTTCTTCCTCGAGCGGACCGACCGTCGAACCGTGGCCACATACGACGTCGTCGCACAAGATCTCGAGGTTGGGCACCGAATGCGCCTTGGCCCCATCGGACAGGACGAGGTTGCGATTGGTCTCGAAAGTGGAGGTTCGTGTCGCGTCCGGCCAAATCTTGAGAAGGCCGCTGAACACCGACTCGGCCTCATCTTCGACCGCACCCTTCAGGAACACGTCCGACCGCGTGTTCTTGCCGTGATGGTTGATAACGACTCGATAGTCGAACACCTGCCGGTCATCGCCGAAGTAGAGCCCGACGAGCTCTGAGCTCGAGCCGTTCCCGATCAGGTCGACATTGAGATCGAGCCGACCGAGCTTCGCACCGAGGCCTACCTCACCGAGACGCCCGGTGGAGTCCCGACCGAGAACCATCTTCTGGTGAGTAACCGCGGTCGTGGTGTCTCCCCAATGCTGGGATGTAACCAGGTTCAACCGGGCGCCATCGCCGACGGACAGCTCGAGGTGAGGTACCACCACGTTCCTCTGCCCGTTCTGCGATCGCATGACAACGACGACCGACGCTTCCGCGTTGGTATCGAGCACGACGCTGAGATGAGGAAACGAGATGGTGTCCGCCTGGGTCACCTGCATGTCGATGATGATGGGGCGATCAACGGCGACTCCACGATCAACGTGCAACAGGAGTCCGTCGGTGGCGAACGCCTGGTGAGCGGCCGCAAAGATATCGAGGTTCGGCGAGATCATCAGCCCGAGCGACTGTTCGAGCAGCGAGTCATCGGCCGCCTGACCGGCCGCGTTGAGCAGCGTTACGCCCGGCACATCGCAAAACAGGTCGACAACAAATCCATCAATCAACCGGGCGATACCTGCATAGTCGGTGAGAGCGGAGAGCACCGAATCACCCGACAGGGGTACTCCGGCAACGTCTGGAATTCCAAAATCGGTCAGCTCAAAATCGAGGTCGACATAGCGCCACTCCTCTTCGGCGCCGGTCGGCATCGATAGTTTCTCGAAGTACTCGAAACCATTCTGACGAAGATCCGCCAGCCACGAAGGCGCCGTTTCTGCGGCACGTTCAACGGTCGTAAGGTCGAGGGGTCGCACAGTGAAGATCTCCTGGAAAACGCGGTCCTACCATCGTATTGCCACTACGAAGATAGGACGAATTTTCTCGATCGCGGTGGATGGCCCCAACCGTCAGTTGCGCGACAGCATCCCACGAGCCCGCTCGAACACCTCGTCGAGCATCCTCTCGGTCAGACGGCCGGTGAAAGTGTTCTGCTGACTCGGGTGATAGCTGGCGATGATGGTCGGACCGCCCGAACCAAGATCAACCTCAACGCCGTGACCGAATTTCGGGCGCGGCCTGGGCACGGGTACCCCGCGGTCCGAGTAGATCCGGAGTATCTGATTGAAGGCCAAACCGCCCAGCGGAACCACCACCTGAACTCCATCCAGGAGATCCAACTCAGCCTCGAGCCACGGGCGGCAGAGCGCCAGCTCTTCGCTCGTCGGTTTGTTGGCCGGAGGTGCGCATCGACCGATGGCGGTGATGAATACGTCGGTGAGTGTCAGCCCATCGTCACGAGAAATCGACTCTGGCTGCGAGGCGAACCCTGCCCTGTGCAGCGCCGAGTAGAGCCAGTCACCAGATCGATCTCCGGTGAACATCCTTCCGGTGCGATTGGCGCCATGGGCGGCCGGTGCCAGTCCGACTATCAGCAGTCGAGCGGTCGGGTCGCCGAATCCGGGAACCGGTCGCCCCCAGTAGTCCCAATCCCGGTAAGCGGCCCGCTTCTCGCCGGCCACCCTCTCTCGCCACTCGACGAGGCGGTCGCAACGCCGGCAGTCGGTGATTGCAGCAGTGACTTCATCGAGTTCCGACACGCCCGGGAGCGTAGCCCCCCGTTCTTGCGTCGCTGCATACCCAAAATCGGGTACTGATCGACGCAAGAACAGGAGGCGGTCCTTCCCCTGGTCAGGCGAAGCGTCGATACTTCAGCGCCATGGGACGAATCAGAAACACAATGAACCTCGCCAAGCAATCCTGGGAAGTACTCAAGGCAGACAAGGAGCTACTGGCTCTTCCGATCATGTCATTCATCGCCAGCGCGATCGTGGCCGCCAGCTTCGTTGTCCCGATGTTCTTCATCGGTGAGGAGCCGGGCGCAATCGGCTACGTCGTCATGTTCCTGATGTACGTCGCGCTCGCCTTCGTAACGATCTATTTCAACACGGCGTTGGTGTCCGCCGCCGACGAGCGACTACAGGGTGGCGATCCAACCGTCGGTACCGCCCTCGCAGGAGCCAACCGCCTGATCGGACGCATCTTCCCATGGGCGGTGATCTCTGCCACGGTTTCGATCGTTCTGCGCGCAGTCGAGCAGCGTGGAGGTGCGCTGGGTCGCATAGCCGCCGGGTTCGCGGGACTCGCCTGGACTCTCGTCACGTTCCTCGTCATCCCGATCTTCGTCGTCGAGGGCTTGACGGTCGGAAACGCGATCAAGAGGTCGGCGGAGCTGTTCAAGCGGACCTGGGGTGAGAACATGGCCGCCCAGTTCGGATTCGGGATCCTCGGATTCCTACTCGCCATCCCGGCGATCCTGATCATCGCCCTCGGCGTGGCCGCCGGCAGTGGCGTCGCTCTGGGGATCGCCATCCTGGTCGGGGTGTTGTGGATCGTGGGTGTCTCCGTCGTCCTCGCCGCGCTCAACGCGATCTTCCAAACGGCCCTCTTCCACTATGCGGCGAACGGCCAATCCCTCGGCCCATTCGGGCATGGCGCGCTTTCGACGGCCTTCCGTCGAAAGTAGCCGAACCGCAAACCCAAACCTGTTCCGGCGTCCTAACCGACCCAAAATTTGGGACAGAAAAAAGCAACAACGGTGGGGTAGGGAAGGCAGGGGGGCAGCGGGCGCCCCCCGGGGA
>JAUVQS010000066.1 GCA_030598025.1 Acidimicrobiia bacterium
CCTACGGAGTTGGTTGGTACGACGATCGCATCGAGTTCCCCGAGTTCCTCAACATGTTTCACGGAAGAAACGAACGAGTGAGCGTCGAATCCCTGCATCGAACCTACGAACTGCTCGATAAGACGGTGGAGGGATTCTTCGCACGGGTGGGGTCTTGAGCCACGAACCAGGCCAGACCACCAGAAATGTCGTTTGCGACCTCGATGGGGTGGTGTACCGCGGAGATTCTGCGATCGCGGGTGCCGGTCTCGCCCTGTCCACGCTCGATGCCGCCGGATACCGGATCGTGTTCGCGACCAACAACTCTTCGAAAACAGACGGTGCCGTCGCCGAGAAAATCGCTCGAGTGGCCGGATACCCGGCCCGGATCGAACAGGTCGTTACCTCCGCCCGGGCGGCGGCCGCTCTCGTCGGAAATGAGCAGGAGCGTGTTTACGTCGTTGGAGGCGAGGGGCTTCTGATGGGGATGGAGGAAGCCGGTCATACGGTGGTCGACGCGGGTCGTGACGCCAACGTAGTGGTGGTCGGATTCGACCGGGACCTGACCTACGATCGCCTGAAGGAAGCCACCATCGCCCTACGCAGTGGGGCCCGGTTCATTGCCAGCAATCTCGACACGACCTTCCCCGCCGCCGGAGGCGACATTTGGCCGGGCGCTGGGTCGATGGTCGCCGCGCTCGAGGCTTCGTCCGGCCGAGTCGCCGATCCGGCCGGGAAGCCTTTTGCTCCGATGCAGCGCCTGATCATCACCAGGCTGGGAGACGGCCCTACCTGGGTCGTTGGTGATCGACCCGAGACCGATCTCGAGATCGGACGGTCGGCCGGGTGGTCGACGGTCCTGGCCCTCTCGGGGATCACCGCCGCTGAAGACGCCGGGGGTATCGCCGCGGACCTGATTGTTGGATCGCTGGCCGACCTCCCGTCTGCGCTCAACGTCGTCTGATCCGCCTTGGTACGCGGCGGCGGTGCAACCGCGCAATCCGATCGAAGAGGCGGCCTCGCAGTGCCGCGGCGATCACCAGTCCGAACAAGAACCCGCCGACGTGAGCCTCCCAGGCGATCTGGCCGACCTCCCCGGCCAGCGCGAACTGTCCGCCAAACCAGAGAATCAGATAGATCCAGGCCGGCACTTCAAATGGCATGAAGAAGAAGATGGGGACGATCGACACGATTCGTGCCGTCGGAAACAGAATCAGGTAGGCGCCCATGACGCCGGCAATCGCTCCGGACGCGCCCACCAGCGGCACCGTGCTTCCCGGATTGAGGAGCACGTAGGCAGCCGTCGCCGCGAATCCGGAGGCCAGGTAGAAGAGAAGATATCCGCCCGACCCGAACGCCTCTTCTGCGTTGTTTCCGAAGATCCACAGTATCCACATGTTCCCGAGGAGGTGGCCAAGGCCGCCGTGCAGGAACATCGAGACGACGACCCCCAGGGCTACCGACTTGTCCGGAAACAGGTCGGACCCGGTGCCGCCCGGTAGGCAGAGTCCCGTTTCGAACTCCTGTTGGTCGAGGGCGTCCATGGTCGTCAGTTCGCACGGGATGGCAGCCCATTCATAGACGAAGATGGTGCTGTCGGGGTTCGTCTGCGGCTGGATCAAGAAGAACACCGCGATGGCGCCGGCGATCACCAGCCAGTTGACAAAGGGATAGATGACCGTCGGGTTGCTGTCGCGAAGGGGAATCATGGTGCTGGAAAGTCGTGTTATCCGGGGGAGAGGCGGCGATAATGGCTCCATGGATCATACGTTGATTACCAAACGAATCGAGGAACTGGAGCACTCCGACGCGGCCCGGGCGATCGATTTGGCCGACGAACTGGCCGAGGCGCTGGCCGAAATCCTCGACCCCGAGCGGGAGGTCTCGGGCTGACCCGTCGCCGTCTCGATCAAGAGATGCTCAGGCGCGGTCTGGTCGCGAGCAGATCCGAAGCCCAATCCGCCATTGAAGAAGGCCGGGTAGCGGTGGGCGGAGTAGCGATACCCAAGGCAGCATCGCTGGTATCACCGAACGATCCCATCGAAATCGACGCGGGAGGATCCAGTCAATTCGTTTCGAGGGGAGGTCTGAAACTCGATGCTGCTCTGGACGCTTTCGGTATCGACCCGGCCGGCCTACGATGCCTCGATGCCGGGGCGTCGACGGGGGGGTTCACCGACTGCCTGCTGCAGCGTGGGGCCGCCCGCGTTTGCGCGGTGGACGTTGGCTACGGACAGTTGGTCTGGTCCATCCGGCAAGATCCGCGGGTCGACGTGCACGATCGGATCAACCTGCGGCACTCCACACCTGCCGATCTCGGCGGTCCGTTCGATTTGATAGTGGCGGATCTGTCGTTCATCTCATTGTGCACGGTGGCTGAAGCACTGAAGGATCTGGCCGATTCCGACGCGGATCTCGTCCTCCTCATCAAGCCGCAATTCGAGCTCGGCAAGGGGGAGGTTGGCAAGGGCGGTATCGTGCGCGAGGCTGAGGACCACAGCCGGGCGATTCGGCAAGTGGTTGACTGCCTGGAGGCCCGCGGACTCGGGACCCTCAGCATCACCCGGTCACCGATTCGCGGCGCAAAGGGAAATCGAGAGTTCTTGGCACACGTTCGGCACGGACCGGCCGGGGTGAGCGATATGGAGATTGAGGAGACGACACAACCGTGAGACTCGCCGTTGTCGTGCATCACAAACTCGAGCGGGCAGCCGAAGTCGCCGAACTGCTGACCAGGCGCGCCCTCGAAAGTGGCCTCGAAGTGGTCGCCGACGAGCGGGCTGCTGATCTTCTCGAGATCGAGGCGACGAATTTCGATGCCGAACATCCTGTCGACGTAATCGCCGCGATCGGTGGAGACGGAACCGTCCTGCGGGCCGTGCAGCATGCGCTGTCCCTCGACGTTCCCCTATTTGGAGTCAATCTGGGCCGGGTGGGGTTTCTCGCAGACGTCGAGCCGGATCAGATCAACGCCGTCGTCGATCAACTGACCGCCGGAACGTGGGTCGAGGTCGAGCGTATGGCCATCGAAGCGTCGATCGCAGGAGGTGATTCCCTGGTCGGCGTGAACGATGTCGTTGTCGAAAAGGTGATGAGCCAGCGACTCGTGTCCATCGACGTCGCCGTCGACGGCGAGCCGTTCCTCACCTATCACGCCGACGGACTCGTCTTCTCGACTCCGCTCGGATCCACCGCCTACAACCTTTCCGCCGGCGGCCCCCTGGTTCATCCCGACGTTGAATCGATCATCGTCACTCCGGTTGCCCATCACTCCCTGTTTTCGAGCGCCATCGTCCTTCCTGCCAACGCCGAGCTGCGCTGCACCGTGGCCAGGGAGTGGCCGGTCGGCGTGAACGTGGACGGACATGAACTCGGTAATGCCGCCGAGGGTGAAGACATCATCATCCGCCGGGCGGCCGGCAACGTGCGATTCATCGACCATTCGCGCCGGTCGTATCCCCGTCTCATAACCGAGAAGTTGAAACTCCAATGAGCGGGATGCTCGATGAACTCGCACTCACCAACCTGGGAGTGATCGACGAGGCTCGCATCGAGCCGGGCGCAGGACTGGTCGTCGTCACCGGAGAAACGGGAGCGGGAAAGACGCTTCTCCTCGGAGCGATCGAGCTGATACTCGGTCTTCCGGCCCGCAGCGGATTGATCACAGCCGGCAGTGATGAAGCCACCGTCGAAGGCAGGTTCATACTGAGCGGCGAGGAGGTTACCGTTACGCGCCGCCTGGCCAGGGAAGGGCGCAGTCGGGCGTATCTCAACGGATCCATGGTTCCTCTCAAAGTAGTAGCCGAACGAGTCGGCGGGCTTGTTGAAGTCGTTGCCCAGGGGGACCACCTGGCGCTGCGATCGTCGGCCGAGCTGCGTTATCTGCTCGACGCGGCGCTGGACGATGAAGGTAGGTCCGCCGCAGATGCCTACCGGGCCACCTGGGACCGGGTGGTCGAGCTCCGCAAGGACCAAACCCGAATCGGTGGGGATGTGCGAGCTCTTGAGCGAGAGCGATCCCTCGTCGCGTTTCAAGTTGACGAGATCTCCCGAGCAGGGTTTCGGGCGGGCGACGACGACCGGCTGAATCGAGAGGCCGGACGAATGCGGAACGCCAATGAACTCCTGGAGCTGCTGAGCGACGTCCGCCGCCTGCTCGACGAGGCAGGTGAGGCGGGTGGAGGAGCTCAAGCCGCCCTCGGACGGGCGCTCGACCTCGACCCGGGACTCTCCTCGCTGTCGGAACTGGCGCAAGGTGTTCTGGCCGGCCTTGCCGAGCTCAGTAGCGAGGCGCGGGTGGCAGCCGAGGGTGTGGAGCACGATCCGGATTTGCTCGAGGAGAAGGAACAGCAGCTCGGACTCCTCTCGGATCTTCGCCGGAAGTATGGAGCCAATCTCGCCGAGGTACTCGATTTCGGGGAGCAGGCGGCAGAACGGTTGACCGAACTTGAAGGTCTCATCAAGCGCAGCGAGGTGCTCGATGTCGAACTGGCCGAGGCCGAAGAACGGCTGCAGGCCGCCGGCAGTGAACTCCGCGAGGCGCGCCGTCGAGCAGCCGACCATGTCGAGGAGGAAGCCGAAGCGCATCTGCGCGATCTGGGATTCACCTCGCCGTCGATTCGGTTCTCCTTCCGTGAGACGACTCCCGGCCCGACCGGCGGTGACGGGATAGATCTGCTGTTCGCCTCCGATGAAAGAGTCCAGCCGGGTCCGGTGGCGAAGGTTGCTTCAGGTGGAGAATTGAGCCGCCTGGTGCTGGCTTTGCGGCTGGCCGGATCGGCCGGAGAGGCTCCGATCGTCGTGTTCGACGAGGTTGATGCCGGACTGGGCGGGCGCACCGCTCTGGCCATGGGACGTAAACTCGCCGATCTCGCTCGCCGGCGTCAGGTGTTGTGTGTAACCCACCTGCCTCAGGTGGCCGCCTTTGCCGACACTCATTACGTAGTCGAAAGGGAGGGCGCCTCGGCCTCGGTCCGCCGCGTCGAAGAAGCAGACCAAATCGCCGAGTTATCCCGGATGTTGGCCGGTCTCTCCGAGTCTGAACGAGGCCGGCAGCACGCCGAAGAACTGCGTCGGACGGCACAGGCCGGCCGGAATTGACCGCTTGTCGCGATTAACTTGGGGAAGCCCAGCTTGGTGCTACGCTTCGCGCCCGTGACCAAATATGTATTCGTCACCGGGGGCGTCGTCTCCAGCCTCGGCAAAGGCATCACGGCTGCGTCACTCGGTCGACTCCTCAAATCACGGGGCCTCAAAGTCGTCCTCCAGAAGCTAGATCCGTATATCAATGTGGATCCCGGGACGATGAATCCTTTCCAGCACGGTGAGGTTTTCGTCACCGATGACGGCGGCGAGACCGACCTCGATCTCGGCCATTACGAACGGTTCACCGGCGAGCACTTGCGACGAGATTCCAACGTCACCACCGGGTCTATCTACCAGTCGGTGATCCAGAAGGAGCGCCGCGGCGACTACCTCGGCGACACCGTCCAGGTAATTCCGCACATCACCAACGAGATCAAGTCGCGGGTTCGGCGCCTTGGAGAGATCGACGATGTCGACATGGTGATCACCGAGATCGGCGGCACAGTCGGCGATATCGAAGGACTTCCGTACCTGGAAGCTATCAGGCAACTGCGGAAAGACGTTGGCCGCGAGAACACGCTCTACATCCACGTGACCCTCGTGCCGTTCATCGCCGCGAGCGATGAGCTGAAATCTAAGCCCACGCAGCACTCGGTCGCCGAGTTACGGTCGCGCGGCATCCAGCCGGACGTGATCGTGGTGCGATCGGACCGCCCGATCGACGAGCAGGTACGCCGCAAGATCAGTCTCTTCTGCGACGTCGAAGCGGATGCAGTCATCAACGTGCCGGATGCAAGGGACATCTATGAGGTTCCGTTGACTCTCCGTGATGCCGGCCTCGACGATGTCGTGATCGATCGCTTGCAGATTGATGCCGGAGAGTCTGATCTTTCATCATGGGAGGCTCTCGTCGCTCGCGCTGCTTCGGTGAAGGATGAAGTGACCCTTGGGGTGGTCGGCAAGTACGTTGATCTTCCGGACGCCTACCTCTCGGTGGTTGAGGCGCTGCGACACTCGTCTCTGGCGAATGATGTTCGTCTCGATCTCCGCTGGGTTCCAAGCGACGATCTTCCAGGTCTACTCGGATCTTCCTATCTCGAGGATCTGGACGGGATCCTGGTACCCGGCGGCTTCGGCGGCCGCGGGATCGATGGCAAGGTGTTCGCAGCGCGCCACGCACGTGAACAGCGCGTTCCCTATCTGGGTCTGTGCCTCGGCCTCCAATGCGCGGTCATCGAGATCGCCCGGAATGTCATCGGTTTGAACGAAGCCCATTCCGGGGAGTTCGATCCGACCAGCCCCCACCGGGTGATCGATTTGATGGAGAGCCAGCAGGACGTGAACGACCTGGGGGGCACCATGCGCCTCGGTCTCTATGCAGCCAAACTCGCAGAGGGATCGCTGGTACGAAAGCTCTACGGAGAAGAGCTCATCTATGAGCGCCACCGGCATCGCTACGAGGTGAACAACCGATACCGCAAAGATCTCGAGAGCGCCGGAGTGCGACTCTCCGGTGTCTCGCCTGATGACCAACTCGTCGAGGTGATCGAACTGCCGGGACATCCGTTCTTCCTTGCCTCGCAGTTCCACCCCGAGTTCAAGTCTCGACCCGATCAGCCGCATCCGATGTTCCTGGGATTCATTGAGGCTGCCATCGCCCATCGCAGGGAGCGCCTCGAGCCCGAAGTGGTCGTTGCCGAGCCGGCGACCGTCGAGATTCCCTGAGGTGGAACAGGTCCCGGCGGATCTGGTCGGGACTCGAATCGCCGCCCAGGTCGCGTTCCTCTCGGTAGAAGTCGACACGTTTCGCGATCCCGATGGTGTCGAGTTCGACCGGGTCTCGGTTCGCCACCCGGGAGCGGTGGCGGTCGTCCCCGTACTCGACGGCACCGTCATCCTCCTTCGGCAGTTTCGAACACCACTCCGGGCCATGATGCTGGAGATCCCGGCCGGCAAGCTCGACGTCGACGGCGAGTCCCCACTGGAGGCGGCCGGTCGTGAATGCGAGGAGGAGATCGGCTACCGGCCCGGCAACCTCGAACACTTGCGGACCATCCACACGACACCCGGGTTCTCTGATGAGCGGATCGAACTGTATCTCGCCACCGATCTCACCGAGGTGGGAACTCGACCCGATGGAGTCGAAGAACATCATTCGGAGATCATCCACTTGACATTTGCCGAAGTTCGAGAGGCCATCGCCGCAGAGGCCATTACCGACGCCAAAACGCTGATCGGTCTTCAAGACGTGCTGGCACGCCACGATTCGAGCGAAATTTCGACAGGATGATTCTCGAGGACGGAATCGCCGAGTATCTCGCTTCGATTGCGGTCGAACGCGGTCTCGCCGCCGCGACGGTTCAGGCATACCGCCGGGATCTGGCCGACTACTCCACCTTTCTGGCCGGGCAGGCACCGACGGCCACACTGATCGACGACTTCGTGACGGATCTGTACGAACGAGGCATGGCGCCCGCCACCATTTCCCGTCGGGTGGCGGCGGTGCGGGGATTGCACCGGTTTCTCGTGATCGAGGGATCCGAATCAGATGATCCGACTTCGATGGTCATGGCGCCACGTCCCGGCCTCCGGCTGCCGAAGGCTCTCGAGATCGATGAGATGGAGCGCCTCATCACTGCTCCGGACGCTGGCACTCTTCTTGGGCGCCGCGACCGGGCTCTTCTCGAATTCATGTATGCCTCGGGTACCCGGGTGGCTGAAGTCGTCGGCCTCGACCTGATCGATATCGATCTCGAAGACCGAACCGCGCTGGTCACGGGAAAGGGAAGCAAGCACCGGCTCGTTCCGATCGGCGCTCATGCCGTGGTTGCCATCCAGTCTTATTTGCCGGATCGGCGTAC
>JAUVQS010000119.1 GCA_030598025.1 Acidimicrobiia bacterium
ACGGCAGAGTCGCCTCCGCCGATCGCGACCTGTTGAGCTACCGCTTGTTCGAGTGCCGCGACGGCAGCTGTCGTATTCATCGATTCACCTTCTCACGGTTCTCCCAGCGGCGCGCAATGGGGAGGAAACTGCGCATGAGTTCTTGCCTGGGGAGGCGGTGGTATTCCAATCCCAGGACCGGTGTGGTCAACATCTCGAGTACTTCTCCTCTTAGTGACATCACCATGCTGTCATAATGCTGTCACCTTGTCAAGGAGCTTCTCACAAGCCGTGAGAGCGTCGGAGTAGCAAGGTGAGGCGCAAAGGATCAGCGGATGGGGGTTTCCGGCGTTCCCCGTCTGGGTTCGCTGCCCCTAGCCCTCGAAGACTCGGGCAGTACGCAATACGCTATACGTGATACAAGGTACGGCGCCCGCAGGGCGCCTCCTAGATGAGCTTCCGATCCTGGGCCCAGCGGCTCAGCTCGTGCCGGTTGGATAACTGCAGCTTGCGCAAGACTGAGGACACGTGCGTCTCTACGGTCTTGACCGAGATGAACAACTGCTCACCGATCTCTCGATACGTGTACCCGCGGGCGATGTGCTGGAGGACTTCACGCTCTCTGGGCGTCAACTGGTCGAGATCCGGGTCGATGTCGGCGACCGGGATCGAACTGAAGGCGTCCAGGACGAAACCGGCCAGCATCGGCGAGAAGACTGCATCACCGACCGCCACTCGCCGGATCGCCTCAGACAACTCACCCGGTGAGATCGTCTTGGTCACGTATCCGCGTGCGCCGGCCCGGACCACGGCAACTACGTCCTCAGCGGCATCGGAAGCAGACAGTGCCAGAAAGGCGATCTCGGGGTGATCCGGGGCGATCGACTCGATCACCACCCGCCCACCGCCGGCCGGCATATGAACATCGAGGAGAACGACATCCGGAAGACGCTCTCGGATCAACTCGATGGCGGGTTCGACTTCGGATGCTACTCCGACGATTTCGATGCCATCGCCGACCTCGGCTCGAACTCCCGATCTGAACAGATCGTGATCATCCACGATGAATACCCGCACCGCCATCATCGAACCTCCTGCTCGAGAACCACTTCGGTACCGCCCTCCGGGCTAGAACGGATCGTCGCGCGACCACCATGCCGCTCCATGCGCCGTCTGATCGACTCGGCGATCCCCTTCCGGTCCTCCGGAACCGCCTCGGGATCGAATCCGCTCCCCCGGTCCCGCACATACAACTTGGCCGTTTCGTCACCAGCCTCGGCATACACGGAGAACTCTTCAACGCCGGCATGGCGGGCCGCGTTCACGCTCGCCTCCCGACCCGCTTTCACAAGCGCCTCGAGAGGGGCATCCAGTCGGACATCTCCAACTACGACCGTCTGGATCCGGACGGGAAATAGATCCTCGATCTCGGCCGTCATCGCACGGACGGCGGCCGCAAAACTATCCTCATCCGTCGGCCCGTCCCCAAACAACCATGAGCGGAGTTCCCTTTCCTGTCGGCGGGCCAACCCGACCGTCTCCTCCGGCTTCTCGGTGCGCTGGATCATCGCCAGCGTCTGGAGGACCGAATCGTGCAGATGGGCAGCCATCTCCGCCCGCTCCTCGGCCCGGGCGCGCGACGCACGTTCTTCGGCAAGCGCTTCCTCGGCTTCACTTCTCAATCGGTCACCGCGGCGGATGACTCCAACGGCCCACCCGGCCAAGATTCCGCCGAACAGGTAGATGAGGACGGCGCCCGAATCGTTGGTGGGGTCCGAGCCAACGGATTCGATGAGCCTGACGATCGTCGCCGCCGACAGGGCAGTTGCCGTGGCGAGGCCGCCTGCGATCGCAAAGGAGTAAACACCCATGAACACCGTCGACATCGGATAACCGCCGTAGAAGCTCACGTCCATGCCGGCGAGGTCGCTGCTGAACAAGGTCCAAACGGTGACTCCGACGTCCGCAGCCAACCACCACCACGTTCGAAGGGTTGAGGGGTGGCTTCGATGCAGCCACCCGGTGAGCACCGCCCAGGCTCCGACTACGAGCATGGTGGCGACCACCACAACAGAACGCTCGGGAGGAGCCGACCCGGCCAGGGTGATGACGCCGAGAATGGCCAGCCAAACGGCACCAACGACCCGGTACCCCACAACGACACGGCCGAGCACCAACTCGATCTCAGGCGTCCCGGAGGTGTCCTTCATGCGAGGCAGGCTACCTCTGAGCGGCTGCCAGACCGTGACTCTGGCTCGAGCAGGCCGCTACCGTTGGCTCGATGCGAGAACCCCTCTCCCCCGCCGCCGTCATCTTCGCCATCGTCGGTGCAGGCATTCACCTCGTGATGGGTTTCTTCGTCGCTTTCAGCGGACTCCTCGCACCGGTGTGGGGCGTTGTGATCCTGGTTGCCGCGTGGCTGGGCCTGACAATCTGGGCGCTGCGCGGGTGGCGACGGGGACCAAGAATCACGATGGGAGTCCCCCTTCTGATGGTCGCGTTCTGGTTCGTCTTCCTGACCTTCGGCGACCTCGTGCTGGGCTGGACGGCCTAGGCCATCCAGATTTTCCGCGCAGTGCTATGTATCACCAGCAGTACATAACACTGCGCGGAAACATCAGGCGCGTTCGGTGATCTCGTAGAGGGTGGTCCGTTGCATCGCAGTCCGACCTGCCTCGTGGACCACACTCTCCAGCTGGTCGGTCGTCATCTCCTCGCCGTGTGACGCGCCGGCCGAGCGGGTGATGGTCTCTCCCATCAACGTCCCACCGACATCGTTGGCCCCGGCGTCGAGCAACCGTCGGACCCCATCGAGGCCGAGCTTGACCCACGAAGCCTGGATGTTCGGGATAAGCCCGTCGAAGGCGATCCGCGCCACCGAGTGAATCAGCACCACTTCGTCCCACGTAGGCCCGGGGCGGGCGCGGCCGCGTAGCCAGATCGGCGAGCCCATATGTACGAACGGCAGCGGTACAAACTCGGTGAACCCTCCGGTCCGCCGCTGGATCTCACGAACGACCTCGTAGTGGTTCGCCCACGAAGACGGCCCGTCGATGTGACCGAACATCACAGTGGCGGTGGCGCGCAATCCAACTTCATGAGCCGTCAGCATCACCTCGGCCCACTCGGCAGTTGTGATTTTGTCCGGACACAGGTGCCGCCGTACACGGTCGTCGAGGATCTCAGCAGCGGTGCCGGGGAGCGTCCCGAGCCCGGCCCGGCGAAGCCGCACCAGATAGTCCTTCAGATCCACACCAAGCGTCTCAGCTCCCTGCCAAACCTCCAGTGGCGTGAAACCGTGGATATGCATCTCGGGCATGCGCTCCTTGATGGCCTCGACAACGGCAACGTAGAAATCCCCCGTGTAATCAGGATGGATTCCCCCCTGCAGCGTCACCTCGGTCGCGCCCCGCTCGGTCGCCATTTCGGCGAGATGCACGATTTGCTCAATCGACATCAGATAGGGCTCGCCGCGCAGATTCAGGCTGCGCGGGCCCTTGGAGAACGCACAGAAACCGCAGCGGAAATAGCAGAGATTTGTGTAGTTGATATTCCGGTTGACGACATAGGTCACCGTGTCACCAACGCCCCGGCGGCGAAGGCTGTCGGCCACATTGGCAATGGCGTCGACCTGAGCCCCGCCGGCGCGAAACAGCAATTCGAGCTCGTTGCGGGAGGGAGCCGGTCCCTCGAGTGACCGTTCGAGGATGGACCTCAATGAACCGGCGCCCTCCACTCCATCCACCGCGGCGGAACCCACCCAGGCCGCGTCCGGCCACTGCGCCGAAAGCCGACGGTCCGGCAGCGGAACCGGCTCATCCTTGCCCGGGGACCAGGAGTATCGAGGGCGCACGGCACCGCGGCCGTCGACCTGATTCAGCCAGGCAGTCAACACATCTTCAGGCAGTTGACGGCGAGCCAACTCGAGATCCACGTCAATTGGGAAAGCAGGACGCTCGATGAGTTCTCCCAGCGCGTCGCGCAACTCGCCAATCTGCTCCATCCCCCAGTCGCGGAGCAACAGATCGCTCGCCCCGTCTTCGACGGCCTTCACGGCCTCCTCGACGGTGTCGACAAACACGGAAACCGAAGTGTCCACGCCCGGAAGACGAGCCAGAGAAACCGCGGACCGCACGGTCGACCGTCCGGTCCTGAGGAATGCCGCTCGACTTCTGGCCAGCCCGTCGAGGACCGCAGCTCGTGGCCCCCCATCGACCAGGGTGATTCGCCAACCCTCTACGCCGATCTCAGCCAACCGAATGGCATCCGCCGGCGTCACGATCCAGGCCGCGGGAGATCCATCCGTACCGCCGGTCTCGACCGGAAGCACGCCTTCTTCAAGGGAAGCAGAGCGGTCATCATCGCCGACTCCGTTCACTTCGAGGGTGGTTGTGCCCTCTCGGCGCCGGGTGGCGGCAGACAATCCGGAGATGGACTCGGCAGGACGAACCCGGCAGAAAGTGATGATCATGATCTGACTCGTTCGGGAATCGCCGCATAGCCTGCATCATCAGAGGCAGCGGCGATCTTGGCGCGCAGCGAGGGATCGATCCATTCGTTGCCGGCGAATTCAGGATAAACCGGCAGGCGGGGCCTGAGCTCAAATCCGGCAATCTCGGTTCGATGCCTCAACTCGGCCAGGTGCGGCCATGGCTGTTCCGGGTTCACCCAGTCGATTGTCAACGGCGAAACGCCTCCCCAATCATTGATGCCGGCAGCCAGATACGTTTCGTACTTCTCCGTCAGATTGGGTGGCACCTGCACGTTCATCTCTGGTCCAAACAACCACCGCGCGACTGCCACCACCCGGGCAAAATAGGCAGGAATCGGTTCCGCGCTGCCCTTCATTCGGGTGTCGGCTTTGGCGCGAAAATTCTGGATGATGATTTCCTGGATGTGGCCGTGTTTGTGATGCACCTCGCTGAGAGCAATGA
>JAUVQS010000063.1 GCA_030598025.1 Acidimicrobiia bacterium
ACGTTCATCCCATACACCTCCCGAGAGCGCGGCGGGCCAGCACGCCAACGGCCATTTTCCTGTACTCCTCGGTCGACCGATGATCGGTGATCGGTTGTGCTTCTTCAGACACAAGACGTTGAAACTCATCGAGGGCAGCTTCGGTGGGGGCGCGCTCGGCCGAGATCATCTCCTCCGCTCGCCGGGCGCGGAGAACGGTGGGCCCCACCGCCCCCATGGCCACGGTCACCGCTCCCGCCTCGCTTCTGGTCACACAGACCGAGGCGATCGAAATGACCATTGCCTGCCGCACGCCAATCTTGGCAAAGGCCGTGCGGGAAGGCATATCTGCCGGGAGGTGTGCTCCAAGGATCACCTCGCCGGACTCCAGAGCGTTTCGCTTCGGGCCGGTGAGGAAGTCGTCCCAGGCCATCATCCGGGAGCCGGCTCTCGACGCTAGTTCGACGGAAGCGTCGACGGCGGCCAGGAACGGCAGGGCGTCTCCAGCCGGACTGGCAGTACCGAGGTTGCCGCCAAGTGTTCCCGCCGCACGGATCTGGGGTGAACCGACCGTCCTGGAAAGCTCGGCCAGCGCAGCGATATCACTGTGCTCGAGGCGTGCGTAGGTCACACAACTCCCGATGAAACCATCACTCCATCGCTTGAGTTCTGATACGCGGCGAAGCGAAATGACGTGCTCCGGCCGCAACACCCCTGCGTTGACGAGGACCATGGCGTCCGTGCCGCCGGCGAGTAGCAACGAGTCGGGAGACGAATCGAGTGCGTCAAACACCCCGGCTAGATCTCGAGGTCGATTTATCTCCATGCGGAACAAGCTAGTGCCCCGTCGCACCGATTGTGGACGGTGACGCTGAGCCGGGCGGCTAGCTTCTCTGGTAGCGATTCGGAGGTGACTGCAGGTGGCCGATTTCGACATCGAGGCTGTTCTGGAAACGTGTGAAAGGCGGTTGGAGGCGGGAGAATCGATCGATCTCGGCGGCGAAGGGTTCTGGAAGGCGGTGGGGCGAGTGAAACGTGATCCGTCTCTTGCGGACCGGTACGCCGATCGGATCGGTGAGATCGACCGCCGCGCTTTCGAGACATGGGTCTTTCGAAGCTTCCCGATCACGTTCGGCGAAACGTTTCTGTGGTTGGGAACGCTCGCCGGCCTGGCGATAGTGGCGGTCGCTTACTACGTGGACGAACCGTGGAACGCCCTGCTGCTCATTGCCGGCACCCTTGGAATGCTCGTAACCACACACGGCCTCGGCCATCTGATCGTGGGCCGGCTGGTCGGCATTCGATTCACGCGCTGGTTCATCGCCGGGCTCAGCCGACCGCAACCGGGCGTGAAGACCGACTACGCCACCTACCTCCGGGTGTCACCGCGCAAGAGAGCCTGGATGCACGCCTCGGGCGCCCTGGTGACCAAAGCAATGCCCTTCCTCATGCTGGGGGCCGCCTGGGGAATGGAGGCCCCGTCGTGGGCGTGGATCGTGTTGATTGGAATCGGAGTTCTTCAGATCATCACCGACATCACGATGTCGACCAAGCAATCCGATTGGATGAAGTTCAAGCGGGAGATGGCCATTGCCCGCGCTCTCGAAGGTGTTGGCTGACGGGACCGGCCGGGCGGCTATTCGACCGCCACCACCGCCTCTTGTGACACGAGCGGAAGCGACAGCTCGAAGACCGAAGTGTCGTCCACCCGGCGATAGCGACGGTCCCCACTGGCGAGAAGGCGTACCAACCGCCTACCGTCAGGCGCCTCCTGTCACATCTCCTCGGTCGAGCCGAACGATTCGTGCCGAACCACGACCCGACCGCCTTCCGTGACGATTTCTGGTCCGATCCTCGGTGGAAGTTGGCCCGCCGCCCAATCCACGGCGGCCTGAGCCGTTGTGTGCACGTCGAGTTGCTCGAGGTTCTTGCGCGTTGGGAGAATGACCATTGCTCTGCCCTCCGCCGCTGCCGCCAGTGCTCTCTTCGGCGTGGTCCAGACAGAGTGAACGGTCTCGATTTCGTCATGCCCGGCCTCCTGGCCCGGTGGCGCGCTCGCCACAAAGAAACGAGTGTCGTACCGCCGGTGCACTCCTATCGGCGTCACCCACCACGACCACCAGGTCAGCTCTCCCAACTCGAGAACGAGGCCCTCCGATCGCAGCCATTCCGTCCAGTCCCATCGCTCGGTCCTCGAGTTGAGACGGCTACGTGCTGAGGTGAACGACTCGGTTCGCAGATCGTCTCCCGAGATCTGGTCGCCATCCCTGGTGGCGAAGAGCAATCCCGCCTCCTCAAATGTCTCACGAACTCCGGCGACGAAGAGCCCCAAAGCGACGTCGGGAGTTGTGTCCATCCGTCGAGCCTCCAAGTCGAGATCGATTCCTCGCCAGAGGTCCTCATCGAGTCGATCGGACCGGTCGACTTTGCCACCCGGGAATACGTAGGCGCCGCCGACGAAATCCGAGTCGAGGTGTCGTTCCAGCATCAATACCTCGACGCCGGACGCCTCGTCGCGCAATACCATCACCGTCGAGGAGTCGACGGCCGGAACGGGGGGCGTCGGGGCGTTCATGACCCGCGAGTGTATTCACTCTGTTCTGGTCTCTGGGAGGGAAGTCGGAATGCGGAGCGACGATCCCGCGTTGAACGCACCGGACTCACAAGACCGGAGCTGCACATGACCTACACCACCCTCCCCGCCCAATCCTCGACCGTGACCGCCCTGCAGGCCTACAGCCGAATCCTTGGCTCCATTCGGGGTGCTCAGAACGAACCGCACCCCCGTTGGTGGCATGCTTCGCTTCAAGTGACGCCCGAGGGTTTCGCAACCGGTGAGTTTCCACTGGGCGATTCAAAAAGCAGCCTCCTGCTCGATCCCGCCGGCCGGGTAATCAAGGGATCGGGCCTCAACGGTGACTTCGAGATCGCTCTCACAGGCCCAGCCTCAGCCGTCGGTCGGGAAGTCCTGACGCAACTCGGCGCACCGGTCGATGTCGACGCGGACCGGTGGGACGCCATAACGGTCGAAGAGTACGACGCCACTGCCGCGGCGAACTACCACGAGGCGCTGCTCGCGGTTCATGAGACATTTGCCGGGTTCGCCGCCGGAATCGAGGGCGAAGTCGGACCGATGAACTTCTGGCCTCATCACTTCGATATGGCCTTCGAGTGGTTCAGCGACGCGGTCGAGGTCTACGACGAAGAGGACGGCCCGAAGGAGTACAACAAGCAGGTCGGTTTCGGCTTCAGCCCCGGCGACGAAGGCGACGCCCGGCCGTATTTCTACGCCAACCCGTGGCCATTCGACGAGTCTTTCCGTTCCGTGACGCTGCCCGATGGTGCGAAATGGCACGAAGAGGGCTGGTCGGGCGGCTTCCTGCCGTACACAGCCGTGGCCGAAGGCGGATCCAAACTCCTCACCGACTTCATGCGCGCCGTGTTCGAGGGCACCCGCGAAGCGCTGAGCTAATACCTGGTACCAGGTACGTGGTACGTGGAAGATCAGCGGATAGGTGCCTGGGTCCCCCTCTGGGTTCGCTGCGCTCACCCATCTCCGCCACGCGGCGGGGGAGAACGTATAGAGGTGACGGCAGTACTGCTTTATGCGTCCTCTCCCACGGATGTGGGGTGAGTTGGCCTGGTCCTGCAGAGCAGGTTGGAGGGGGTAATCCACGTGGCGACCACCTATCCGCGCGTCTTCTTGGTACGTGATACGTGGTACGTGGTACGTGGTACGTACGCCTCCGGCGCCTAGACGATCCTTCGGTCGCTGGCCCAGCGGGCCAGCTCGTAGCGGCTGGAGAGTTGAAGTTTGCGCAGGACGGCGGAGACGTGTGACTCAACCGTCTTGACCGAGATGGAGAGCTTGGAAGCCACCTGTTTGTAGGCGTAGCCACGGGCGATCAATCTCAGCACTTCGCGCTCGCGGGTGGTCAACTGGTCGAGTTCCGGGTCCGACGGCGCCGGGACGGTGTCGGCGAAAGCATCGAGGACAAACCCGGCCAGGCGAGGTGAGAACACTGCGTCGCCATCGTTCACCCGACGGATGGCGTCGGCCAGCTCAGATGGAGCGATCGACTTGGTCACATAACCGCGAGCTCCGGCCCGGATCATGGCGATGACGTCCTCGGCTGCGTCGGAGACCGACAGGGCCAGAAATTTGGTGTCCGGATTGGTTTCGAGTACCGCGCCCACAACGGCGAGGCCTCCTCCACCCGGCATGTGGACATCCACGAGAACGACGTCCGGCAGTGTTGCGCGGATCTTCTCGATGGCGTCGTCCACGTCCGAGGACACACCCGCCAGGGTGAAGGCTTCGCTCAGTTCGGCTTTCACACCAGACAGGAACAGTTGATGGTCGTCGACCAGGAATACATCGATCATGCTCGCCTCACTGACATATGTACTTCAGTCCCTTCCCCGGGAGTCGTGGTGATGACTGCTTCGCCGCCGGCACGTTCCATCCGGCCGACGATCGACTCGGTGATTCCTTTGCGATCGGGATCTGCAGATTCGAGAGCAAAACCCTTTCCCTGGTCGGTGACGAATACATCCGCAGTCTCCTCGGTTGCCTCGGCAAACACTGAAATCAACCCGGCCCCCGAATGCTTGGCAGCGTTGGTGATCGCCTCCCCCGAGGCAGCGACCAGGGCGCGGACTGCATCGTCCATGGCCGCGTCGCCGACGACGACCACATCGACCGGTACCTGATGGACGGACTCGAGGCGTGCTGCCGAACTCTCGAGAGCCGAGCGCATCGTCTCGCCGTCGGGAGAAGGTTCAGGACCGTAGAGCCATCCTCGCAGTTCGCGCTCTTGCTGACGGGCGAGCATCGACATCGATTTGGGATCATCGGTCCTTTGCATGAGGGCAAGCGTCTGGAGCACCGAATCGTGTAAATGGGCGGCCATCTCCGCACGTTCTTCCGAGCGGACCCGTTCGCTACGTTCGGTTCCCAATTGCCCGAATAGCCGCCATACCCAGGGCCCGAGGATGAGCAAGATACCGGCAATCGTCAGCCCCACGGCGAGAGCCACGTTGCCGACCAACGCCCTGGCGTCAACAGAATTCAGGTAGATGGCGAGACCACCGGTCATCAGCACGCCGCCGGCCATGATGCGAACGGCCACCGACTTCCAGGTGCCGCTCTCGCCGGTGAAGGTTTGAACGGCCCATTTGCTGCGGCGTGACGGGTCGACCCGTGACCAGGTCAGCGCGAATCCGAAGGAAATGAAGGTCGCCGACCACACCAGCGAATCTCCGAACCATGCTCCGATGCTCCGCAGCATGAGGAACACGCCACCAAAGAGCATCCACAGCGCGGCTTTCTGCCGGGGTAGACGGGCCGCGAATCTCTCCCGCATCTCATCTAACTGTTCGGACGGCACCTGGTCGAGCGACATCGCCCAGAGGACCCCGTAGAGCAGCAATCCAATGCCGCCGGCGAACGCCAGCGCCACGAACGCCGCCCTTACATAGACCACCTCGATCTCGAACATGTCGGCGATTCCGGCGCTGATGCCGGCCACCATGCGATCGTCCTGATTGCGGACGAAGGCGATGCGTCGTTGAGACGCTTGCTCGACAATCTGGTCTGAGATCGATTCCTCCTCTGCGGTACGCGAGAATCATCGCACAGCAGTGAGAGTCTCCCAACAAGGGATCACCCTGAGAAAACCCTGACCTCTCAGGGATTCCGTGGGGCTATACCTCATAGACGGGATAGTTGTAATGCCCGACGATGAAGCCATGTCAAACGAAACGAACCTCCAGCAGCCTCCCGCCGGCGCCAATGAGCAGCCGTCGGGTGGTGGTGATAGGGGTTCCCGCCCACCCCTCCGTCGCACAGACGGAATCCTGGGCGGGGTTGCAGCGGGCATTGCTCGCTACTTCGATGTTGAAGCCTGGATCATCCGGTTGGTATTTCTCCTACTGATGTTCCCCGGAATCGGCATCTTGTTGTACGTGGCCGGATGGGTCCTGATTCCCAAGGAGGGCAACGACGAGTCCATCGGCGAACGATGGTTATCGAAGTTCGGCGGCGAGAACGTCGTCGGCACGGTGCTGATCGTCCTCGGCGGAATCTGGGTCCTGGCGATGCTGAGCGATGGAATCGGAGGCTTCGGCCTCGCCGCCGCGCTGCTGATCATCGGCGTGCTCCTCTATCGAGGAGAAATCGGAACCAAGAAGAGCACGGAACCGACGGCGGCCGCGCCGGTCGCCTCATCCGTGACGCCTGTAGTTGAATCTGGAGAGACCATGCCTCCACTTCCCCCGACGCCCCAATATCAGACAACTGTTCCTCCTCCCCCACCACCCAAGCCGAAACGGCCGCGCTCAATGCTGGGTCGACTGACCTTCGCGGCGATGCTGGTCGGCGTGGGAATCATGGCGATCTTCGATACCGCAGGAGCCATCGACCCTTCCAGTCGCCACTATCTGGGCCTCGCCCTCTCGATCACGGCGGCAGGACTTCTCGTCGGCGCTATCTGGGGCCGATCGCGGGCGTTGATTGCCCTGGGCCTCGTCCTTCTGTTCGGCATGGGTGGAGCAGTAGTGACGGACGTTGTCACCGATATCGAAGCCACCACCGAGTTGTACTCACCGGACTTCGTCGCCGATATCCAATCGAGCTACCACCTCGACGTCGGCAAACTGGTGCTCGACTTCACAAATGTGGACCTAGCCGGCGAGACCATCGACGTCAGGGCTGACATCGGAGCGGGCCAGATCGAGGTCAAGCTGACCGCCGATCAGGGCGCAGACGTTGAGGCCCGAACCGGTGTCGGACGGGTAGAGGTCTTCGGACGCTCGAGCGAAGGTCTCGGAGTTGGTCGCAGCGACGACGTCTCCGGCACCTCCGGAACATTGATTCTCGATCTCGACGCAGGTGTCGGCGAGATCGTCGTGACGCAGGAAGGATGATGATGCAAGAACGACACTCACTCGACGTCTTGTCATTGGTTTTTGGTTTGCTGTTCGCAGCCCTGGCGATACCGGTTCTCGTGACCGATACGCCCTGGGACTTCGAAGCCGGATGGGTCGTCCCGGCGGTCATCGTGGGCATCGGCCTCGTGATCGGCGCCAGCGCCTTTCGAAACCGAGACGACGCGTTGGAAGCATCAACCGACCCATCGGTCACCGCGGCGATGGACGAGTTGCCCGACAGCCCGCACTTCGACTAGATACCCGTTCTTGCGTGACTTATGCTCGCTGAGCGTGCATAAGTCACGCAAGAAGATGGCAGATGAGGGAGTCCGGTGCGCCGCACCGGACTCCCTCTCGCTATCGTCCGCCTCATGCGTTTTGGAGCTTTCATTCCTCAGGGCTGGCGTCTCGATCTCGTCGGAATCCCGGTCGAAGAACAATGGCCAACGATGGTGCGAGTCGCCAACGAGATCGAGCAGTTGGGTTACGAATCCGCCTGGGTCTACGACCACTTTCACACGGTGCCCAAACCCACCCAGGAGGTCACCTACGAAGCCTGGACGCTGATGGCGGCACTGGCCGCGGTCACCGATACGGTCCGCCTCGGCCAGATGTGCACATGTAACTCCTACCGGCCGCCCTCGTATCTCGCCAAGGTGGCCGCCAATATCGATGTCATCTCCGGGGGACGTGTTGAGATGGGTATCGGAGCCGGATGGTACGAGCACGAGTACCTCGGCTACGGCTACGAATTCCCGAAACCGTCCATACGCATCGGCATGCTCCGCGAGGCCGTTGAGATCATGCAACGGATGTGGACCGAGGACGAGGTGACCTACGAGGGCAAGTACTACCAGTTGGCAGGTGCCATCAGCCAGCCCAAGCCCATCCAGGAACCTCACATTCCTTTCTGGATCGCCGGCGGTGGCGAGAAGCTGACCCTCAACGTGGCGGCCCGGTATGCGAGCTACACAAACTTCGGGGAAACGGTCGAAGAATTCGATCACAAATCGGAGGTGCTGGCCGGCCATTGCCGGGACGTCGGACGTGATTTCGAGTCGATCACCCGGTCGACGAACTTCAACGTGATCATCGGTGAGACCGAAGCCGAAGTACAAGAGAAGACCGACTGGATCGTCGGGCACCTCAGGAAACTCATCGGAGAGCAGCGCGCCGAACGTACTCTCCGCAATTTCACCGGACAGGATGGGCTGGTGGGAACACCTGAGCAACTAATCGAGACCCTTCGGTCCTGGGGTGCGGCCGGCATGGACTATGCCATTGTGTAT
>JAUVQS010000059.1 GCA_030598025.1 Acidimicrobiia bacterium
ACCGGCATCGACGAGCGATCGATTCATCTTCCCTGCGTCGTCCCGGAAGATCCGCAGGCCGAGGAGTTTGTCCGCCATCACGCGAACATCAGCCGGAGAGTCGCCGTCGGCGACTCCCACCAAAACTAGAAGACCCGGCCCGATGGAACCAACAACATTCCCTGCGACTCGCGCTTTCGCGCTTGTCACCCTTTGTATCACCGCTCGCATGTGCCGAAGCTACCCAACCGCCGGCGGAGTTGCCTTCAGGTTCTGCCGCTTTGCAGCATCTCCATGAGATGAAATCGGGTCGCCTGTAGTCGGGACCCAAGTGCCACCACGAACAAACCGAGTAGCTCGAAGCCGAGTGTGTGGTCCTCGTCGCAGGCGGCGCGAACCGCGTCCCCATTGAACCGTAGAGCCAGGGTGGGTAGCGAAGCTGTGGACGTGAATTGCCATCTGTGAGGCGGATAGAGCCAGGAAACGCCGAGCAGGTTTCCAGGCTTCAGAGTTTGTATGACTATTGGCGGCCGGTTGGGCGTGTCGATCTCGAGTGCCACTCGGCCATCAGAGATCAGAAAGAAATCGATCGCCGGATCGTCCTGGCGGAAGAGGACCTCACCCTGAGCAAAGCCGACTTCATCAACGAAGTTGGAGAGGAAGCGCAGATGCTCGGTGCTGAGGCCCTCGAGGAACGGTTGTCGATCGAGTTCGGTGACTAGATCAATCACTTCTGGGCCTCCGATGCGCGCTGCCTGCGCCATCCTCAACGGACTCTAAGGGTTCGACCACGGGCCTCATATTGCTCAACCTACGATCATTCCTTCGCAATAACTAGAGGCGACAAGCAGTATTCAACACAGACCCTTGACCCCAACCGACCACAGCTCGTGAGTGCCGAATACAATCTGTGACATGAATCGCATCGAAGAGCACCCCCATCTCGAACCGAGCTGGCCGGACGATGGTCGTCCGATCGTGTTCCTCGGTGATGCTTCGTCGGCGCTCGAGCGCCGCCTGATCAAAGAGTGGACCGAGCGTCAAGCGGAGGGGCATCCCAGCGACCTGATCTGGATACCTCCCTCACGCCGCTCCCGGCGTGCCCACCATGCCGACCCGATCCTCGAACGCAGACTCCGCTCAGGCGACAACGCTCTGCTGGTCCCGCTACGAGTGGCATGGCTCCCGCCAGAGCGGCAGGGCAAGCGTTCGGTGACTCTCGTCGATTTGCTCAAATTCGGTGATCCACGTGATCCCGATCCGATCCGTCAGTATCTGATCCTCTCGAGAAGCCCGGACAGGTGCCGGATCGTGATGGGGCTCCCTGCCTCAATCGATGAAATCCTTGACGCTCACCAGCAGTCGGTCGAGACCCGGACGCCCGGCGAATTCGTTGGACATCGAGCATGGCTGGCACTCGAACGCGCCGAACGAAGACTGCGCGGCAATCGGTACAAGGTGCCCAAGTTCGTTGCCGAGGATCTGACTGGGTCGCAGGAATTCCTCGATACGGTGGCCAAGGTCGCGGAGGATGAAGGCCGTTCGATCGAGTCGGCTCAACGACGCTCACAGCGCTATCTCCGCGAAATCGCCGCCTCGCACTCACCTATGGTGATCGACCTCATCGCCAATGCAATCCACTGGCTCTATCGCCAGGGATACGGAGCAATCCACTACGACGAAGATGAGATCAGGACCCTCTATGAGCTCGGGCAAGATCATCCGCTGGTCTTCCTCCCCTCCCACAAGTCGCAGCTCGATCGGCTCGTCCTGCAGTACCTCCTGTGGGAGAACGACCTGCCGCCCAATCACACCGCCGGTGGCATAAACCTCAACTTCTTCCCGATCGGACAGCTGATTCGCCGCACCGGCGTGTTCTTCATCAGACGCTCATTCAAGGACAACGAGCTCTACAAACATGTTCTGTGGAGCTACGTCGACTACCTGATCGAGAAGAGATTCCCGCTCGAGTGGTATCTCGAAGGGGGTCGATCCCGGTCGGGCAAGCTGCTCCCGCCTCGATTTGGCATGCTCTCCTATGTCGTCGACGCTCACGCCCGGGAGAAGGCCGACGATGTTTACCTGATCCCCACTTCGATTGCGTATGACCAGATCTTCGACGTTGGTTCCTACGCGGCCGAGCAGCAGGGCACCGACAAAACTTCGGAGGGCGTTGGCTGGCTCATCGACTCCATCCGAACCCTTCGCCGGCGATACGGCGATATCTACGTTCGCTTCGGCGAGCCCATCTCCATGAAGGCCGAGTGCATACCGGAGGCATCTTCGACCGAGCGATCGCTCAATGTTCAAAAGTTGGCCTTCAAAGCGCTTCGAGGCGTCAACAAGGTGACACCGATCACGCCGACCTCGGTGGTGACACTCGCTCTCCTGGCCAACGAAACGAAGGCCATGACCGTCGAAGAGATTCGCGAAGAACTGAGAAGCCTGGTCGGATACATCGTCCGTAGAAGACTCCCGACCACCGAGCGAGTTCGCTTCGGCGGCACGATCCAGGTGCGGGAGGTTCTCGATCGACTCCGGGAACACAACATCGTCACCCGGTTCGATGAAGGCCCGGTGCCGGTCTACCGGATTCAGGAGACTCAGTACCTGGCGGCGGCCTACTACCGCAACACCATCGTCCATTTCTTCGTTACCGGCGCGATTGCCGAGTTGGCGCTGCTTCACGCAGCCGAATCTGATCAGCCGGACGTCACCGACGTGTTCTGGGACGAGGCGATGCGTCTACGTGATCTATTAAAATTCGAGTTCTTCTTCTCAGACAAAGAAGCTTTCGTCGAGGAGTTGCGGCAAGAGGTGAACCGCTTTCGTGATGGATGGGAATCGTCACTCGCCGACGGCCCCGGCGGTGCCCGCGACCTTCTCGGACGTCTACGCCCGCTCCGGGCGCACTGGGCACTTGGACCGTTCCTGGAGGCCTACGTGGTGGTTGGAGATGCTCTCGACAGTTGGCCGCATGACGAACCAGTCGATACCAAGCAGTTCCTCGCCGCCAGCCTGGCGTTGGGCAAGCAGTACCGCCTTCAACAGAAGATCACCAAGGCGGAGGCCGTCTCACAGATACTGTTCAAGTCGGCCCTCGGGTTGGCGGCCAACCGACAGTTGCTGGAACCACACGACGGAATCGGAGCGGAGCGGAGCGCCTTCGCCGCTGAGATCCGCGACGTTGTGCGACGGATCGACTCCATCGAAACCCTGTCGGCAGGTCAGAAGGCCGGGCTGGTCTGAAAGAATCGTCGGAGACTCGCCGGCCGGGCCAGGGTCCGGGTGCTACTCGGTCAATACCCGCCTGAACCGGTAGACGGCCGTCGCCAGCATCAACGCCGCGAATCCGAGAAGAACGCTCATCTCCAGTGAGATCGACCCGATGCCCCCTTCGCGATAGATCAGATCCTTGAAACCGCGTAGCGCCCAGTAGTGGGGAGTTCCCTTCGAGATCGTCTGCATGGTGGCCGGAAAGATCTCGAATGGGACCATCGCTCCGCCTATTGCGGCGAAAATGAGCCCGGCAAAGACCCCGATCGACCCAGCCTGTTCGGCGGTACGGAACAAAGACCCCGACAGCATGGCTGCTCCGGTCCCAACGAGCGCGAACATCGTTACCAGCAGGACTGCGAGCCAGATGTTGCCCCAACCGATGTTGAATCCGTACGCGGTGCCGACCAGGATCAGCAGACCCTGGAAGAACGCTATCGCGAACCGTCCAAGTGCCTCTCCAACCAGGACTGTGCTCGCCCTGGTTGGTGTCGAAAGCATGCGCCGGGACACTCCGAGAGTTCGCGACAGAATGAGTTTGTCGGCAGCAGTCAGTGATGTGAGAAACACGAAGAGCACCAACATGCCTTGCGCGGAATGGTCGATCGGGTTGAATCCCTCGGGGAACACCGATTCCCCCGCCGTGACCACCTCGACGCGGACTCCCGGCACCATCTCGCGCATCGATTCGACCATCGCTAGATTCGATCCGAGATCGCCGATCCCTTCTGAAACTGCGAACCGCGCCGCTCGAATCGATGCGCTCTGGATCGCGATTGCGGCATCGACGGATTCCTTGAGCGTGCCACCGAAAGTATTGGGCGGCGCGTAGTAGCGCAGCGCCACAGACTCTCCGCGGGCGATGGCTTCGCTGTACTCGGCGGGAACGACGAGGCCGGCGTCAACTCGATTGCGGGAAACGCCATCGATCAAAGCGGCTTCGCCTCCGAACACAACAAGATCTACTTCGCTCTTCTCGAGATTGTCCAGAAGGTCTTCGCCGAGCGCACCGCCGCTTGCTTCGATGACCCCGAGCTGGGGATTGAACGAACCTCCGAAGGCCGCCCCCATGACGAGAACGATGATGAAGGGCAGCAGAACGATGAAGAACAGACCGAGCCGGTCGCGCACCACACGGGTGATATTCACCTGGGCAATCGCCAGCGCCTTCATCGTCCAATCACCAATCCGCGGGCACGCACTAGCCCGAGGCCCCCGGTTACTACCCCGATCGCAACCATCACCCCAACCGCCGGGAGGGCATCTGCAACGGTTCCCGAGGCGGCGGCCAGTTCGTCGAGACCTCGAAGGAACCAGGCATGAGGCGTGATCAGGCTCAGCTGCGAAACGAACTCTGGAGCGCGATCGAGACTGAAGAACGTGCCGCCGAGAATGGCAAGCGACATTGCCAGAATGGCGTTCCACCCTGAGGCTTGCTCCTCTGTCTTCGCCATTGTGGCCGCCATCGCCGACACGCCTGTCGCCGAGACGACTCCACCGAGAGTTAGGAGGGCAACCCCCAGCGGGTTGCCCCACTCGGCGCCGAGCAGGAAAGTTGAAGCAAGGATCAGCACGAGCATGGCAACCGCCCCGAGCACGAACCCGGTCAACGCCTTGGCGAGCACCACGGTCCAGGGCCCGACCGGGGCAGCGACAAGACGCGTCAACGTTCCTTGCCGCCGCTCTGAGAGAAGGCTGAGGATTCCAAACTGAGCAGTGAAGAACAAGAACATGATCGCCATCGAGGCCGAATAGAACGTCTTGTCGGACATCTGTTTTGAGTCGGCCTCATTCTCTTCGACGACGATCGAGGGCTCAAACACCGCCGCCCGGGAGGAAATGTCGGCGATTGTCGCGGGAAGCACCGTCGTGAAGCCACCAAGTGCCGCCGCCACCGACAGGGAAACGGCGTTGATTTCCTCTGCGTACCCAGTGGCGATCGCTTCGGCGATCTGAGTTGAGAGAGCGGCATCAACGTTGCCGATGATTGTGATGGTGGCATCTCGACCACTCGTGATTGCCTCTGAGAAGCCCTCCGGGATGACGAAAGCGGCGCCCATCTCTCCATCTTCGACCAGTTCGGCAGCAGTAGCTCGATCAGCAATCGGCGTGACATCGGCGAAGCCGGCTTCCACAACGCCGGGCAAGACTCGGGAAGTCAAAAGCTCCGAGACCGGCCCGCCGTCGAGGTCGACGACTGCATAATCAGTGTGGAAGCCTTGACTGGAAGGCAGCAACAGCGAGAATACCGAGGCGAGCGCAAAGGGAGCGATTATCCCCATGATGATTGCCGACCGATCGCGTATCCGCTGCTTCAGATCCTTGGCAGCGATGGTGAAAACCGCTCGCATGTCAATCCCTCAATGCTTTGCCGGTTAGATGCAGGAACACGGCCTCGAGGTCCGGTTCAACGACGTCAACGCCCTTGACGGAGGCACCGGCGTCCGCCATCACCCGGAGCAAAGCGGGAAGGATCACGCGGGCATCGTTGGCGAGTATGTCGATACGCCTGTCTGAGCGGTTCGCCTCTTGCACGCCTTCAACCGATCGGACCGCCACCACTGCCGCCTCTATGTTGCCTTCCACAACGACGCGCACCCGGTCGCGTTCGCCGATCAGTTCAACCAGTTGTCGACGCGTTCCCTCGGCCTTGACCTGCCCCTGGTCGATGATGCCTACCCGGTCGCATAGACGTTCGGCCTCCTCCATGTAGTGGGTCGTATAGAGAACGGCCATCCCTTCACCGGACAGGTGTTCCACGCTGTCCAGAATCGCGTTTCGGCTCTGGGGATCGACGCCGACCGTCGGTTCATCGAGAATGAGAAGGCGAGGCTCATGCAGAAGGCCGATTCCAATATTGAGCCGCCGCTTCATGCCTCCCGAGTATTCCTCTGTCTTGTCTTGGCGGCGGTCGGCCAGTCCGGTCACTTCCAGCACCGCGTCGGTGCGCGCTTTCAGCCTCTTCCCCGTCAATCCGTACAAGCGGCCGAAGAACATCAGGTTCTCTTCGGCAGTCAGGTCGGGATAGATCGCCAGGTCCTGTGGAACATATCCGATCCACTGTTTGGCATGAATCTCACCGACGTCGATCACCTCACCTACCACTTCGACGTGGCCGGAATCGCGGGTCAGGAGCCCGCAGATCATTGAGATAGTCGTCGTCTTGCCCGCTCCATTAGGCCCAAGCAGACCGTACGTCTCACCGAGATCGATGTGGAATCCGACGCCGTCGACAGCCTTGCGCTCGCCGTACGTCTTGCGAAGATCGCGACATTCGAGCACCCGCGTCATTTCACCCATCGTGTTCTCCCATTGATCGACGCCGTCCAGAAGTGGCAGAAGTGTCACCGCGAGACCGACGAACCCGTCCCGCCGCTTTCGGCTATGACACTACCCGTCTGGAAGTGGTCGAAGGGCTCGACATCAAGATTCTCAACCGGCCCAAGGGACCTTGCCGGACGGTGGCAGCCGAGGGATACTGACCCAATCGTGTTCCACGATCGTATCGACGCAGGAACGAAGCTCGCCCACTCGCTCGGCGAGTACAGAGGCCGACAACCGGTTGTTCTTGGCCTCCCCAGAGGCGGCGTTGTCGTGGGTGCCCCGATCGCAGCCGACCTGTCCTGCCCGCTCGACATCATCGTCGTTCGTAAACTCGGCGCCCCCGGACGGTCCGAACTGGGGGTCGGAGCAATTGCCGAGCACGGTGTGCGGGTGCTGAATGATGATCTAATCCGATACCTGAGAGTCAAGGACGACCATCTGACCGCCGTTGAGGACCAGGAGAGAGTCGAGCTCGGACGGAGGGTCGAGCGATATCGACGAGGGCGCCCCGAAGTAGATCTGAAAGGTCGTGTGGCGATTGTGGTTGACGATGGCCTGGCAACGGGGTACACGGCGCGGGCAGCCGTCCTGGCCGCCAGGGCACGGCGAGCCGGAGAAATCGTGCTGGCGATACCGGTCGGAGCAGAGGACACGGTGACGGCTCTCGAAGGCCTTGCCGATCGCGTCGTGGTCTTGACCGTGCCGAAGGATTTCCGCGCCGTTGGTTTCTGGTATCAGAACTTCACACAAACCAGCGACAAAGAGGTCCTGGCGGCATTGGAGTCGGCGCGCCGCCGCTATGACTCTTTCTTCGACTAGTCAACCATCCCGCCGAACCGGCGGTTTGACGGCTCCGCTCAGCAGAACCACGGCTCAGTGAGCCGTGGTCTCCCTTCACCGGCGAACAACCGGATGGAGTTCTCATCCAATCCAGCCGCGGAGAGGATTTGTCCGCTCAGCGTGTTCAACATCTCTCTTGGCGTTCCGGGCCCCGCCTCCTCCCTCGAGTGCGAGAGGCGCCTCTGCAGAATGTCGAGACGAGGGTCGGAAGCCTCCCAGGAGTAGCTGAGAGCCAGGGGATCGAAAGGCCCGAGCGCGATCTCCCCTTCCGGTAGGTCCAACAGCAGGGATCCGCGAGGAATCAGGAGGCGGATGGTCAGTTGTATCGGGTCGACATCGAGATCGTGGTGTTCCATGAACCTGAGCATCTCGACGAGATCAGTCATGGTCGTCCAGGGGGTGAATGGGAGCCACGTTGGGCGGACGTCGACCGCGCCGGCCCGCAAGAGGTGGACCGCTTCGGCCATGTCCGCCGCGGTGTGACCCTTGTCGAGTTTCCTGAGAATCTCATCGTTGGTCGATTCGAATGCCGAAACTACGAACACCAGACCCGCTTCGGCCATTCTTGGAAGCAGATGTCGATGTTGCAGGACATGTTCGACCTTGATAGTTGCGTCGAATGTCAGGCCGGGATGTCGTGCCTGCGTTTCTTCGAGCACTCGCAGAGCGTGAGCGGGTCCGTTGAGAAAATCCGGGTCGGAGAAGCTGATGTGCTGGGCCCCTTCAGCTACTTGCGCGTCGATGTCATCGGCGACTAGTCGACGATCGACGACTCGAAAGGCGCCGTCATACACAGTTGGAACCGGACAGTGGCGACAGTGGTACCGACACCCTCGGGAGGCAGCCGTTGAACCAACGATTCGGCGCTCCCCTTCCAGTTCCAGACCTACATAGGAGCTCAACGCGGCCAGATCCGACCGATCAGGGATGGTCGCAATCGCCGACCGACCGAGGTTGACGTGCGAACCGCCGCGCAGCCCGGCCGCCCATCGAACCAGGTCGGGTTCGTACTCTCCGGCGATGGCCGTAGCGCCGTCGGGGAGGTCGCCCATCGATGCGTAGAGGCCGTAGAAGCACAGCGGCACACCCGGGTGTTCGACGGCCACGTCTTG
>JAUVQS010000147.1 GCA_030598025.1 Acidimicrobiia bacterium
AGCGGCGCCACGACACTCGACGTCTTCATCGAGGTTTCCGCCGTGATCGTCAACTGGGGAGACGGGACGTTTGACTCATACCCCGCTACCTCAACAGCCCTCGCCGGATACCCCGATGGTTTCGCCGCTCATGTCTACGAAAAATCTGAAACTGGTCTCAGCCTCAGCGTCGCCTACGACTGGACGGCGCGCTGGCGCATCGTCGGTGGGTCGTGGGAGTTTCTCGCCGTGCCCAACACGACCACAACCGTTGGCTACCCGGTTTCGGAGATCGTTTCGGTGCTGTCCGACTGATCGTCGGAGTCGACGAACTCGATAGCGGTCCGCCTCGTACGATCGACTTTGACGTCGAAGACATCAGGACGGTTGTAGTGACCTGCGGTGTCCATGTGCCAACCCTGTTCCCGTGACTGTCCGGGCTCGATGTCGGCGTAGAGGATCCCGTACTCGTCTCGCAGGGGACCGGCAACGATTCTCCCGTTGGGGGCTACCACCACCGAGTCGCCGGGATTCTCCCAGTCGGAATCCAGTTGGCCCATAATCTTCTCCCGACCGGGAAAATCGTCGGGAACGTCATCCTTGTGCAGGGCGACACCTGAACTGACAACCCACGACCGAGCCTCCCGGGCGATGTGTTGCATGGTCGCAATCGACACATCCCCGGCGTCATAAGTGGAGACCACATAGATGTCGAGACCCTGGGCGTAGAGGCTGTATCGCGCTACCGGCATCAGGTTCTCCCAACAGATCAGTCCGCCGATCCTCCCGACGTCGGTCTCGACAACACGGAGGCCGGCGCCGTCCCCTGGAGCCCAGACGTTGCGCTCCACATAGGTAGGCACCAGTTTGCGATGGACGTTGAGAATCGAGCCATCCGATCCGATGGTGACCAGCGAGTTGTAGAGACTGGTTCTCGAGTCCGGGCTTGTCTCGTTTACTCCGATGACAACCGTCAGACCATGAGAAGCCACCCGCTCCTGGATCGGTTCGAGGTCGCCGCCCTCGATGTCCACCGAGTTTTCCAGCAGCCTCCCGTAGATCTCGTTACGAGTCTGAATGTCGTCGATCGGATGGACGTACCATGCCCAGAACGGGTAACCGGGGATGAAGGTCTCGGGGAAGACCGCCAACCGGGCTCCCTCTGCTGCCACCTCATCGAGATACTCGATGGTCTTCTTGATGGTGCCGTCTCGGTCGAGAACGACCGGTGGTTTTTGGACGATGGCGACTCGGACTGATTCGGGCATGTCCCTCCTAATGAACCACGCGAGGTTACCTTGCCCCTTGTGAGTCGTCCCGAGTTCAGTGCCCGAGCCAGCGCCGCAAAGCTTGACGCCCTACTGGAGCGCAGACTCGAAGTGATCGTCCCGGATCTCATGGCGCGAGAGGGTTTCGAAGCCTGGGTGCTGATCGCCCGCGAATACAACGAAGACCCGGTCTTGGAGACCATGCTCCCGGCTACCTGGCTGGGCACTGCACGACGAAGAACGATCCTCGTGTTCACAGAAGGCGGGCGTCGTCGGGCAGCCATCTCCCGCTACCCCATAGGACCCTTTCCTTCGATCTGGGATCCGGCAACACAACCGGATCAGTGGGCGGCGATGACCGACCATCTCAGCGCGGTCGAAGGCCGGATCGGGATCAACGTCTCCTCGGTGTTCGCTCTCGCCGACGGCCTCACCCTCTCCGAATACGACGGGTTGGTGTCGGCGCTTCCCGACGAGACGGCCGCTCATCTGACCGGTGCCGAGAGTCTCGCCATCGGGTGGCTCGAAACACGGCTGCCCGACGAAGTCGCCGATTACAGCTCGGCCTGTGTCCAAGCCCACGGGTTCCTCCGTCGAGCTCTTTCCAGCGAAGTGGTCACGCCGGGAAAGACGACGACCGATGACATTGCCTGGTGGCTGAGTGACGCCGTGAGCAACGCCGGGTTTGGAAGTTGGTTCCATCCGGG
>JAUVQS010000139.1 GCA_030598025.1 Acidimicrobiia bacterium
CTCAATGAGTTCAGGAGACGGCTGGTCATCGAAGACGCGCCCCGCCGCTGGTGGCAACCGAAGAACCGCTGACTGATCCACGGCCGCAGGTAGCGCATATGTGCCGTTATGCGCTACCTGATTGGATCTCTTCGAGGGTCGGGCAGGGGTCAATGTGGTAGGTCGTGCATTCGCCCTCGGTGAAGCTTCGGGTGACCTGGGAACGTGCGATGTCGATGAGTTCGGATACATCGATCGTCACCACCATCGCCGGGCGGTCGACGGGGATGACGAGCAGGTGCTGTTCTTCGAGGAACGAGCTGACGCTGACCCGCGTGTCGCCAACGGGAATCGTCTGGATCAGGTCACCGGTTCGACTGTCCCAGATATCGACAAAGCCATCGAAATCCGCGGTCGCGATCATCGAGCCGTCGCGACTGACGTCGATATCACGGAGCATTCCCCCCGCGGCTGGAGAACGGCTCGCCGACGTACTCCCAGGTCGAGGTGTCGAATCTGACGACACCCTTCGGGGTGTCGGCTCCCAGGAGGTATCGGCCGTCGGGTGAGAACTCAAGATCCCACCACCAACCCTCGTCGTGGGAAATCCTGGCGATCCCAGACCATGCACCGGTCTCGAAGACGGTGAGATCGGCCCCGGAGGTCGCGAGGAACCCGGAGTCCGGGCTGAAGGCGACCTGGACGCCGTCTCCGATGACAAGCGGTAACGGACCCAACCACGTGAGCCGCAGACCTGACGCCACGTCGAAGGCTCGACCGCTGACCATTCTCTGGCGGCCCTACGAGTCGGATGTCGCGCTGCCGGCAAGGCCGAGGCGCCGCGCAACTCGATCGACGCCGAACGCAACGGCCTTGCCGAGGATCCACCCACCGACAACGTCACCCGGGTAGTGGACGCCGGTATACACCCGAGAGAAACCGACGGCACCCGCGAGCGTGTTGATCGGAATCCAGAGCGCGGGATACGCCCGATCGACCACGCCCGAGAACGCAGCTGCCGACGCGGTGTGGCCCGAAGGAAAGGACGTCGAATCGGGTTTCTTGAGTTCGCGTGCCTCCGGTACTGGGTCGGTCGGCCTCGCCCGGTCGGTCAACCCTTTGAGCACGACATTGGCGAGAAATGACGTGATGCCGATGGCCGCCATCCCTTCAATGGCGGTCTTGCGGCCCTTCCTCCCGCCGAACACGGCGAACAGCGCCGCGATTGCCATCCAGAGCCGAGAGAACGAAGCGGCGATCGAGAGAGCCGGCATGATCTTGTCGAGGAGTGGCGAACTCCAACCGGCAACCGTATCGAAGACCGAACGGTCGATCTCCTGAGCCTTCTCGAGGGGAGATGACCCCCCCCTCATCCCGTGTCGCTCGATGAGTCTCCACCGGCCAGGTGGGCAATCGCTTCAGGCGTCATGCCGGTGGAGAATTGGATCTCCCGCCTGGCGACATCTCTCGGAAGCACAACCCGCAATGCCGCATGGTCGATCTCCACATCGATCGGCGCCTTCACTTTGTGGAGGGACCCGTCGATGCCGACGGGAACCTTCTTCTCTGCGGATTCGACGGTCAACTTCGGGGTTATCCACTCCTTGATCTCGCGATGGTTGATCCCGGAAGGCCCCACCGCCGATCGGTCGGCCATGATCACGCCGACCGTTCCGGTGTCGAGCGCGGCACGTCCGGCGAAGTCCGGCGCCCCGATGTACTGGTAGGGGTTGTTCGAGGCGAGCAACATGCCGATGTTGTCGTGCACCGTGCCGTCTGGAGCGGTCACCGACAGACCCTTTTCCGGGTGCTCGGCGCTGGCTGCAGCCGCGTCCGCGATGCTCTTTGCCTTGTGAGCACGGTAGTCAGGGTCGGCGATTGCTTCGGCGTAGATGCCGAATGACACGTTGTTGACGAAGAGGCGTTTGGCGATGCGCCCGACGTCCACCTTGAATTCCACACCTTCGAATGCAGCGGCGAGCGCCTTCTTCGGATCGGAGCGATCGAGACCGAGGTCCATGGCGAAGTGGTTGCGGGTGCCGGACGGCACACACGAGAAGGCGACGTCACGCTTAATCGCAACGTCTGCGACCCGCGCCTGTGAGCCGTCCCCTCCTGCGATCATGAGGTGGTCGCAGCCCCGGTCCACCGCGCCGTTGGCGAGATCGGGGATCTTCTGACCCTTCTTGCGAACTATCGTTTCGATTCCGAGGCCCGCTGCGGCACTCGCGAGCCCGATCCGCTTCGCCTTTCCTCCGCCGCTGCCCGGGTTGATGATGAGCACCGGATGCTTCGATGAGACACGCGCTACAGGAGCAGCAATGAGGTGTGGCTGGCGCCGGCGCCACATCGTGTAGGCGAAAGCACCTACCCCAGTGACTGCGGCCACTCCGACGATCAGCTTCACGTGCCGCCGCCAACCACGCTTGCCGTCAATGTCCTGGGTGCTCATCTCGCCTCCGTTCGTCGAACCTGCGCGAGTTCGACGTTAGCGCCGTCCGGCATGTCCAACTCGGTGGAACGGCTCGACTCGTCAGAAGCGTCCGTGGTACGTGGACCAGTTCATGTTTCAAGACTGGCCTGACACTCTCCTCGTCGAGCGGCCGTTCCTCGGCTTCGTGATCAAACGACCAGATAATGAGACCGGCGTAGTAGCCCCGGGCCCCGCCTCCCCAGTCCGGCTCGTTGTACCGATTGGCGTAGAGGTCAATCTTGTCCTGGCCTGGGGGAAAGCGGAACACAGTGTCAGGATCGATCCCCATCTCGGTGACCGTTTCCGCCAACACGTCTTCGGCGAGTCGAGCAAGGCGCTGCCTGGCGTCGAGACTGGCCGCATCGCTATACACGATGAAGCTGGCGGATTCGTACGGCTCACCGTCGTGGGGCCATTGGTTCTTGAAATACCACGAACCGTCTTCGACCATCTGCGCCGGTGCAGCCGCCTCGGGAGGCGAGGAGGTGTCGCTACACGCCGAGGCAAAGCCGACAACGAGGCCGCCGACCAATACC
>JAUVQS010000132.1 GCA_030598025.1 Acidimicrobiia bacterium
AGAGTCGACTTCAAGATCGGCCAGCGTCAGGCCGGTCCGGCGCTCGCCCAGTGCATACAGCACGGTCGCGTCGTTCTGGAGTGCCATTCCGATGGAGAGGCGGTTCCTGACCACTGCGGACACCAACGGACGCTCGTTGTTCACCCGGGTCTCCGACTCGAACAGAGAAGCGACGATGAGCCCTTCGTACGGTGTGTATCCGGCTTCCGTCAACCTCGACCAGTCGACATCCTCGACACGCCGCTCCATGGTTCCGGCCAGCAGCCCGAGGACTACATCCGGTCCGGACTCGATGAGAAATTCATACGTGTCCGGGAACAGCAAACCCTCCCACTGCTGGAGAGTTTCAGGCTGCCCCTCGGGAAAGAGAGAAGTCGCAACCGACCCATCGAGGAGTGCTGTCTCGAGTTGGGTGGCGGAGAACCGCGTTTGATCGGCGATACGGTCGAGGATCTCACCGATCCTCAGGCCTTCCTGCACGGTGATCCAATAGGTGTCTACTACCGGCCCTCGCCTCAAAGCCGTTATCGCGTCGTCATTGCTCATGCCGGTGAGAAGCTCATACTCCCCCGCCCGCAACTCCGAATCGGCACCGGCCAATCGAACCGCGGTTTCGAACTGAGTTGATGACTTGACGACACCCTGCGCGGCCAGGATTTCTCCGATAGTCCGTGCGGAGACACCGTCGGGAATAACGACGGCGACCGGCCGGCCGGCTTCCATCGGCGGAGCAGTGACCTCGTCGACGTTGTCACCGGTCAATCCACCGACCCAGTTCGCCGCCGCCCTGGCCCCATAGATTGCGACTGCCGCAATGATCAGGATGGCTACCACAATTCCGAGAGACCGCCCCGGCCGACGTTTCCCATCGGTTTGTGGATCGGGCTCAAAGGATTCAACGGTCATTGCTTGTCCAGATAGTGCTGAAGCATCACCGCCGCGGCCACCTGGTCGATGACCTGCTTCCGACGGCGCCGTCGCACGTTGCCTTCCAGCAGTGCGGACTCTGCCGTCCGCGTCGTGAATCTCTCGTCTGAGAGTTCCACGGGGAGCCCGGTGGCCGTCGCGATCTCCGCGGCCAGCTCTCGAGCTCCCGCCGCCGAGGCTCCTTCATAGCCAGACAACGAAACCGGCAACCCGACGATGATCCTCTCAACTTTCTGATCACGAGCAATTGTCGCAATCGTTTCGACCGCATCGGCCTCCCTGACGTCTATGACCATGTGGCCCCGGGCGGTTATCAGGAGTGGATCAGACAGGGCCACGCCGATGCGGCGAGTCCCATAGTCGATTCCCATTATGCGCGACGTCACAGCCCCCTGAGAGCGTTGGCAGCACCTTGGCGAGCCAAATCGAGGGCGTCCGCCATGGCACTCCCGTTCGGGCCTCCGGCTTGAGCCAGCTCCGGATCCCGGCTACCACCGCCCCCCAGCAAGCGGGCCGCCGGCGAGATGAGTTCGGCAGCCGACAATCCCGCTGCAACAAGATCGCTCGACACGGCAGCAACCAATGCACCCTTACCGTCATTGACTGATCCGACGACGACCACGCCGGACCCGAGTCGGTCACGCGTCTGTAGGGCCAGAGCACGCATGGCGTCTGGTGACATGTCGCGATGATCAAGAACACTTAGAGCGTATTCGCCAACCTTCTCGGCGGCGCCGGCCGCTTGGCCGGCCGCTTCCGATCGGATCCGGTCGGCCATCGCGGCAACTTCTGCCTCGAGCTCCCGGTTTCGTTCGATCATCTGCTGGACCCGCAACGGGACTTCGGACGGTATCGATCGGAGTAGCCGACCTGTGCTCGTCAGAGCGTCGCGCACTCCCACCAGGTGAGAATACGCAGTAGAACCGGTGAGAGCCTCGATTCGTCGCATATTGGAGCCGATGGAGGATTCCCCTATGACGACCAGAGGCCCGATCTGCCCGGCCGCGGGAGTGTGAGTCCCTCCGCAGAACTCAGTTGAGAAATCGCCGACTCTGACGACCCGGACGACGTCTCCGTATTTGTCGCCGAAGAACGCCAGAGCGCCCATCTCCTGCGCCTCATCCTTGGTCGCTTCGACGGTCTGCACACTCGAATTGGCGATGATTTTGCCGTTGGCAATCCGTTCGACTTCTGCCAACTCCTCTTCGGCTACAGCCGCGAAGTGGGTCACATCGAACCTCAGTCTGCCCGCTTCGACGAGCGATCCGGCCTGTTTGACATGATCTCCGACGACATCACGCAGCGCCCAATGGAGGATGTGGGTGCCTGTATGGCTCTTTCGGATCTTCTCGCGGCGCGGTGAGTCGATCGAAGCCTCGACATCCTGCCCTACCTGGAGGAAACCCGACTCGATCTTTCCCCGGTGCGCGTACAGACCTTGAACGGCATGTTGGGTATCCGACACCGACAACACCCCTGTATCGCTGCCGATTCGACCTGCATCACCCACCTGTCCGCCGGCCTCAGCGTAGAAGGGGGTTCTGTCCAGGAAGACCTCGACGTCATCACCCTGGTCTGCGCGGTCGACTGGATCGCCCTCATGCAAAATGGCGAGGATCCGGCCGTCTGCAGCCTCGAGGTCGTAGCCGAGGAAGCCGGTTAGCCCCACGTCGTCGAGAAGGCGCCTGTACAGATCTTCGGCCGCGGCCGTCTCTCCGCCCTTCCAGGCGGCGCGAGCACGCTGCCGCTGCTCCTCCATCGCTGAATCGAACCCGCCTTCATCGACGCCGTAGCCGCGCTCGGCGGCTATCTCTTTGGTCAACTCGATCGGGAAACCGAACGTGTCGTGCAGCTTGAAGGCAACTCCACCTTCGAGCTCTCCGCCACCTTCAAGGTCGGACAGTTCGGTGTCCAGGAGATTGTGGCCGCTCTCAAGGGTCCTCCGAAAGCGCCCTTCCTCCCGCGAGACCACATCGAGGATGAAATCCTGCTGGTCTCCGAGTTCCGGATAGGCGTCGGACATGACCTCGACGGTCGTGGAGACGAGCCGCGGTGTGACCAGGTCGGCGCTTCCGAGTTGCCAGGCGTGCCGGACCGCCCGACGAAGCAGACGGCGCAAGACGTAGCCGCGTCCCTCGTTTGAGGGAACGACGCCGTCACCGATCAGGAACGTCATTGCACGTCCGTGGTCGGCTAGTACTCGCAGCGAGACATCGGTGGCTTCGTCACGGCCGTAGGTGGTACTACAGGCAGCCGCCCCGGCATCGAGAATCGGTCGCACGATGTCGGTATCGAAGACCGTATCCGTGTTCTGGACGATCATCGCCATCCGATCGAGACCCATACCGGTGTCGATGCTCTTGGCGGGAAGATCTCCGATCACGTGATACGGCTCATCCTGGATGTTCTGCATGAAGACCAGATTCCACACCTCGACGAAGCGTTCCTCGCCGCCGCCGATCGGGCCACCGGGTTCACCCCACTGTTCTCCCCTGTCAACGAAGACCTCTGAACTCGGCCCGCACGGACCGGGAACACCCATCTGCCAGAAGTTGTCCTTGCCACCTTTCTGGACACGCTCTGCTGGCACTCCGACTTGATCAATCCAGATCTGCGCTGCTTCATCATCGGTGTCGTAGACCGTGTACCAGAGACGGTCGGGATCAACGCCGAATACCTCGGTGATCAACTCATAGCTCCAGGG
>JAUVQS010000068.1 GCA_030598025.1 Acidimicrobiia bacterium
CATCGATAGTGGTTGTGTCGACAACGATGGTCATCAGCGTGCTCAAGATCTTCGACATCGTCTGGGTCATGACCGGGGGGGAGACCGGAACGGAAGTAATCGCCGAGCGCATGGTGCGCTGGTTCTTCCGCAATGACCATGATGGAAGGGGCGCGGCGATCGCAGTGGTTCTCTTCATTGCCATCATTCCGATCATGCTCTTGAACGTTCGAAGGTTCCGCGCGGAGGAGGCGATCCGATGACTGCTTCAACCTTGGATCGAAGCAGCAGCGAAGCCGCCGATCAGAAGAGCCGGATTTCTCGCATGGTGGAGCGCTGGCCGGTGAAACTCGGCCTGCTGATTATCGTGATTCTGTGGATCATCCCAACTTTGGGACTGCTCGTTAGCTCGTTCCGGGTTCCGAACCTCGTCTCGACCAGTGGCTGGTGGACCGCGTTCGGGAACCTGTTCGATACGGCGCAGTGGACACTCGAGAACTACCGGAATGTCCTGTCCTCAGAAGGATTCGGAAACGCCTTCCTGAACAGCCTTGCGGTAACGATTCCGGCGACGGTGATTCCTATCGCTATCGCCGCCTTTGCGGCCTATGCGTTTTCGTGGATGGACTTCAGGGGGCGCCAGTGGATGTTCGTGGCCGTCGTCGGACTCCTTGTGGTACCGCTGCAGATGGCACTCATTCCTATCCTTCGCCTGTATAGCTCCGGCGGGTTCATCGGTGACTTTCAGTTCTTTCCGGATCTGAACCTCAACGGAACATATATGGCGGTTTGGCTTGCCCACACCGGATTCGGATTACCGTTGGCGGTGTATTTGTTGCGCAACTACATCGGCGGTTTACCGTCATCCACGATTGAATCTGCGCATATCGACGGTGCAAGTCACTTCACGATCTTCTGGCGTCTGGTAGTTCCGCTTTCTGTTCCGGCGCTGGCATCGTTTGCCATCTTCCAGTTCCTCTGGGTCTGGAATGATTTCCTGGTGGCTCTCGTCTTCCTGGGTGGCACCCCCGATGTCAGGGTGTTGACGCAAGCACTTGCGGAGTTGAACGGAACGAGGGGTGAAGCGTGGCATCTGCTCACGGCCGGTGCCTTCATCACCATGGTCTTGCCGTTGACGGTGTTCTTCGCGCTACAGCGCTACTTCGTGCGAGGTTTGACGGCAGGGTCGGTGAAGGGCTGAGTCCGACGGCAGCGCTAGCCTCGGTGGGTCATGACGATCCCTGCAGAAGCTGATGTCACCGCGCGGCGGCGGTGGCTTGCCATCGGCGCCGCCACCATGCCACTCCTGGTCAGCTACGTTGCCATCGCCGCCGCGTTCACAACCGATTCAGACGGTGAGTCGCTGGTCGGACCGGGCGGTGCTGCACTTGGCTTCGGCCTCGTCCCTTTCGTTTTCTTGCTGCTGGCGTTCGTGTCCGGACACAAGCAGGCGAGCATGGCAGTGCTCAAGGCAATGGGATTGTTCCTTCTCATTGCCTTTCCGATCGGAGTCCTCGCGCCGGCGCTGGGCGCCACCGCCGGGTATTGCGCGGGCGGAACCGTGACGTTGCGGGCCGCGGAAGCCACCCGGACGAAAGCGCGTTGGATAGCTTCGGGCATGGCTGTGGTCTACGTTCTCTTTCTTCTGCTGTTCATACCTGCGGCCGGTGTGATGGCCGGAGCGATGATTCCACTGATGGCAATCGGTTTCGCCGACGAGTATTCGATCTGGATGGCCAACCGCGTGAGGGAGGCCTAAACCCGTCTCATCGCGAGCCCATGTTGGGATTATTGCCCGGAAGGTGTGAAGGGCCATCCACGATCAATCGTCCGTAATCGATCGGGCCAGTGTGATCCAGATGCCGGTTGGCCGGTGGCATCGGGTACTTCAAGCCGTTGCCGCAGTTGAACAAAACCGCCCGCTCCGACTGGTCGACTAGTCCCGACCGGAGTGCTTGCTGATATGCGGCCAGCGTGGCGGCTCCCTCGGGGCTCATCAGCAGGCCGTCGTCCCGGGCGGCCCGAATCTGAGCAGATGTGATGGCAGGATCGTCGACCGCGATCGCGAACCCGCCGCTTTCCCGAATGGCCTCGAGGATGAGGAAATCGCCGATCGCGATCGGCACCCGGATACCCGCCGCGATCGTATGGGCGTTCTCCCACAACTCGGCGTGCTCGGCCCCGTCTTCCCAGGCCTTCACGATCGGAGCACACCCGGTGGCTTGAACAGCGACCATGCGGGGCCTCTTCGACCCCAGCCAGCCGATGGCTTCGAGCTCGGCGAAGGCTTTCCACATGCCGATCAATCCGGTGCCGCCACCGGTGGGGTACAAGATCACGTCGGGAACGTTCCATTCCAGCTGTTCTGCAAGTTCGAGGCCCATCGTCTTCTTGCCTTCGATCCGATAGGGCTCTTTGAGGGTTGAGACGTCGAACCAGCCCATCGCCTCCTTGCCCTCTGCGACGATGCGTCCGCAGTCGTTGATCAGTCCATTCACCCGGAAGGTGTTGGCACCCTGCATTGCGATCTCACGGACATTGACCTCGGGGGTGTCATCCGGACAGAAGACGAACGTCTCAATTCCCGCCCGGCTTCCGTAGGCAGCGAGAGCTGCTCCGGCGTTGCCGTTGGTCGGCATGGCAATGCGGGTGATTCCAAATTCCTTCGCCATTGACACGGCGAGCGCCAGGCCCCGGGCTTTGAACGATCCGGTTGGGAGGCGCCCCTCATCTTTGACCAGGATCTCCGTTGCGCCGATCTGAGCGGCCGTCCGATCGAGCCGGACCAGGGGCGTCATCTGCTCGCCAAGCGAAACGATGTTCTCGTTGTTCCGCACCGGCAGGAACTCGCGGTAGCGCCACAGGTCCTGGGGCCGTGAATCTAGTGTCTCCCGGCTGAGAGACGCGGCGAGAGCTTCGAGGTCGTAGCGCACCAGCAAAGGCATGCCTGCCTCGGAAAGCCCCGCTACCTGATCCGCCGGATGACGCTCCCCGGTGGCGCTGCACTCGAGATGGGTAACAAACGTGGGTCGCTTCTCGGTGAGGTTGATTGATGGATTCATCGACGTCCTCGATGGTCTGGCCAATGGCTAACGGCCAAGGGCTAATGGCTCCCTACCCATTCACTATCCGGTCGAACCCAACGCCCACCCAGTAGGCGAGAGCGCCGCCTACGCCTGCGATCGCCAGGTTCTCGATCGCGGCACGAAGAGGCTTGCTCCGTGTCGCCCAGGTCTTGATGGCACCGACGATCAGGAGACCGAGCACTGCGCCGATGGCGGCGGCAAAGAGGCCGCGGTTGGGGTTCTCCACGATGGCGAAGGGGATCACTGAGGGGAGAGATCCCAGCAAGAACAATGCTCCCGACATGGCCGCGGCCGCCAGCGCGGAGCGGCGTTCGGCCTCGAGGACGCCGAACTCGAGGGCCGTCATGACCTTGAGGAGGGCCTCGTCGTCACCCTTGAAGTGCTTAACCACTTCCTCGCGCAGATCGCCGTCTAAGCCGATGCCTTCGAGCAGATCACGCAGTTCGTGGAGTTCGTCTTCTTTGAAGTCCCGTATGTGCTCCCGTTCGAGTTCGATTTCGCCCTGGAAGACTTCATCCTGCGACTTCGTCGCCATGTACTCGCCGGCCGCCATGCTCACTGCTCCGGCGATTGCTCCGGCCACCCCGATCAGCAAAACACTGCGGGTGGCCATTCCCCCGCCGACCACGCCGGCAACCAGCAGGAACATAGAAACGAGGCCGTCGTTGACGCCCAGGATGATGTCTCGCCAGTACTGCCGGTGACTGCCGAGGTGCTCTGTGAAGGCGGGACGTTGTCTATAACCCTGGTCGATGTCCATGACGCTGATTGTACGTCAGGAGTAGGACAGGTCCCGAAGCCTGTCCATGGCAATGTCTGGCGCTCCGTCGGTGAAGTACGGATGGATAGGCACCAGGTCCCGGCGCCGGTTCTCGGCGGCGCTCTCGATGGCCTCGAGGTAGCCCTCTGCTGTGCGATCCCAGGTGTACCGATCGAGCACCCGCCGGCGCCCGGCGGCTGCCAGATCATCCCACTCTGGACCGAGCGCCCTTTCAAGGCCGGCCGCGATATCGACGGGATCGGTGGGATCAACCAACACTCCGTACTCGCCGTCTTCATCGACGAGGCTCTCGGAAGGTCCACCATTCCGGGTGGCGACCACCGCCAGGCCGGCAGCCGCCGCTTCCAGTGGAGCGAGGCCGAATGGCTCATAGAGAGCGGTGAGAGCGAAGACCGAACGCCGGGAGGCGAAATACCGGTAGACGGCAGAAAGGGCGGCCTGGCCCTGCACGCCGAATGCCGCCACGTTGCCGGTCAGGCCACCTGCCGTCACGGCGGCACGCAGGTCGCGCAACACATCGAGTTCGATGTCTCCCGCTCCGGCATCCGAGCGCAGAGGGTCGTCGAGAGCTCCGGTGATGAACACCAGATTGGCTGCGTCCTGCAGCGTCCTGCTGGCCGCGAATGCATCTGCCAGCGCGACGGGGTTCTTCTTGGGATCCAGCCGGCTCGAGGCGACGACGACGGGCAGGTCTCGCCGGTCGGGGGCGATGTCGCGGACGAGTCGGTCGGCAACAAGACGTTGCACCTCCGACTCGTTTGCGTGGCGTGCGTCCGCCCCGAACACATCGAGAGCCACCCCGGGAGGAACAACCGAGAAACTGGCGTCGTCGGAAGTGTCGATGGCGCCTCGGTAGGCCCGGTGGCCGTATTGCTCTTGGCGCTCTTGAGTGGTGCTGGTGATCACCATCCCGGCATGATTCATTGCCGTCCGCTCGGCCTCGAGTCGGCGGGCGAAGCGATACTCGGCGTCGAGTGCTTCCATCGACTCTCCGCCGGCCAGAAGCTTGTCGAATTTCTGGGCGCCGAGGCTGTGGCCGGTGAAGGTGAAGGGAACTCCAGACGCCTTCTGGAGCAGCGCCGTCGCCAGTCCGCCGTCTCCGTAGTGCCCGGTGGCAGCGTCGGGCATCTTCCCTTCGCCGGCGTAATGAGCGACGATTCCGGGCACCCAGTCTCTGCCCAGGTAGGGCCACAGATCTTCCTTGCGGAGAAACGCGCTCGAGTCCCCGCAATCGACGCGCAGAATCCGCACTCCGCCGTCGTAGGCATCCTCAGCGGCTGCGAACTCCGGCCAGTCGGGGTCTTCGATCCGGCGTGTGATGATGTCCACCTGGTGCCCCAGATCCGCCAGGGCGAGGGCAACGTTCTTGACGTAGACCAGTTGGCCGCCGAAGTCGGGATGCTCGGTCCAGTATGAGTCCTCAGGGTCGAAGTTTCCTTGAGGATTGAGGAACGCGAGGTGCATGGGCCGAATGGTAGGCACGGAGAACCAGTCACCCCGCCGCTCTACACTCGACCTGAGATGGCATTCATGCGCGAAGACATCGAGAGAGTGCGGTCGGCGACGAATATCGTCGATCTCGTCGACTCGGTAACGACGGTGCGCAAGCGCGGACGGTCGGTCAAGGCCATCTGCCCTTTTCATCAAGAGAAGACTGCCTCGATGTCTATTGACGTGGCCCGCGGTCTCTACCACTGCTTCGGGTGCGGAGTAGGCGGAGACATCTTCAAGTTCGTGCAGGAGACCCAGGCCTTGGATTTCTCGGAGGCAGTCGAGTTCCTGGCCGCCCGGGCGGGGATCACGCTGCGCATCGATCACAAGGCGGCGCAACGGCGTGGAGAGCGTCAGGCGCTGATCGAAGGAGTCGAGAAGGCGGTCGACTTCTTTCACGATCGCCTCAAGAACGCTCCCGACGCGGCGTCCGCCCGCAGCTACTTGCGGGGCCGTGGTTACGACGGCGACGTTGTGGATCGATTCCAACTGGGTTACTCACCTGCCGACGGCTGGGATGCGCTTGTGCGTTTCCTCAAGGACAAAGGAGTGACCGAGAAATCGATGCTCGACGCCGGGTTGGCAGCCAGGAATCAGCGAGGGCGGCTGCGCGACTGGTTCCGGGGACGGATCATGTTTCCCATCTATGACATCAGCGGTTCGCCGGTCGGCTTCGGAGCCCGTTTGCTGGATGGGGAGGGACCGAAGTATCTGAACTCACCGGAGACCCGCATCTATCGCAAGGCTCAGCTGCTCTACGGCCTCAACTGGGCCAAAGCACCCATCACTCGTTCGGGCTACTCGCTGGTCGTTGAGGGATACACCGACGTCATAGCGCTTCACCTGGCGGATCTACCGGTCGCGGTCGCCACCTGTGGAACGGCGCTGGGGGAGGAGCACTTCGATCTGTTGCGGCGGTTCTCTGAGCGTATCGTGCTTGCTTTTGATGCCGACGAAGCCGGCGTGGGAGCTGCACTACGCGGTGATGAACTGTCAACACCGGCGGATCTCGACCTCGATGTTCGGGTTGCTCTTATGCCTCAGGGAGCGGATCCGGCCGATCTGGTGCAGTCCGACCGTCTCGACGAGCTTCGCGAAGCCGTCGACTCGTCTCGACCTCTTCTCGAGTTTCGAATTGACCGGGAATTGGAGCGGCACAATGTCGAAGAGGCGGAAGGACGTGCCAGGGCGGTGCGCGCCGCCGCCCGGCTGATTGCTCGCCAATCTGATGAGATCGTGCGTTCCGAGTATTCGCGGAGAGTGTCTCGAGCCACCGGTGTCGACATGTCAGCAGTGCTGCGGGCGGTACAGGGGGCGCTCAGATCCGGCGATGATCGGCCTGAGAGACGTCGTGAGGCAGTTCAATCACCGGCTGTTCGTCCACGTTCCACGCTGTCCGGCCCCGAACTGGCCGAGCGTGAGTTGCTACGTTTGATGCTCGCCAACGATCGCCGGGTGTCCGCCGAAGATCTCGAACTGGATCTGTTCACTCTTCCCGAGCACCGTGCCTATTTCGAGGCGGTGATCCCCCTGCTCGAGTCGACCCCTGCAGGAACTGTGATAGATCTCGAAGCTCTGCCCGACGGGTTTGGTGCCGAACTGCGATCGGTTGTTCTCGACGATTTGCCGCTCGATCATGATCCCAAGGCGCTAGTGCGCCGGCTCGAACGATGGCGAATCGAACGGCAGATCGGGGAGATCCGGCATCGAGTCGATTCAGAACCGGCCGGATCAGAACCCCATTCCAATCTGTTGAGAGAGTTGATAGCTTTGGAGCGACGCAAACGAGAGCTGGATTCCGAGTAATGCATGAGGTTATCGAGGGAGTCATCACCGAGCTGACCAAGCGCGGCCAACAGCGCGGCTTCCTGACCATGGCCGAGGTACAACAAGAACTCGAGGAGGCCGAGGCTCCCGCCGACGCCTTTGAGGCCGTGGTCGATCGCTTACGCGGCGTCGACATTCGCATTCGAGAAGACGGACCGCAGGTTTCCGATACGACGATGGCCGATGAAGAGCGGATCTCTCTGTCAGATCCGGTGCGGATGTATCTGCAGGAGATAGGTCGATACCGCTTGCTCACCACTCAAGAAGAGGTCGAGTTGGCGATGCGGATCGAAACCGGGATCCGGGCCAAACGCCAGTTGGCCGATCCTGAGGCAGGCATCGAAGATCTGACGACCGAGGATCGGGCCATCCTGGACCGCGAGGTCCGGCAGGGTGCCCGCGCTCAGAAGCAACTGGTTGAGTCGAACCTCCGCCTCGTTGTTTCAATCGCCAAGAAGTATGTGGGTCGCGGTATGGCGCTACTCGACTTGATCCAGGAGGGGAACCTGGGATTGATGCGGGCCGTCGAGAAGTTCGATTACCGCAAGGGATTCAAGTTCTCGACCTATGCCACGTGGTGGATCCGTCAGGCCATCACCCGCGGCATCGCCAACACCGGCCGGACCATCCGTCTGCCAGTGCACGCCGG